>DASTEB010000590.1:0-9033 GCA_035710025.1 Chloroflexia bacterium | reverse complement strand
AATGTCACGAGGTATCTTCCTATGGCTTCCGAAAGCGACCTTCGCATTATTTACGTGCCGTGCGGCTCAGAAGATGCGGTCGCGACGCTCGCCCGCCGGCTGCTCGAGCGGCGGCTAATCGCGTGCGCGAACATCTATCCTTCGCGCTCTATTTACCGCTGGAAGGGCGAAGTGGTGGACGAGCTAGAGTACGTCATTTTCGCCAAAACGACGGCTGCCCTCGCGACAGAGGCCGCCGCGGCCGGCGAGGAACTGCATGCCTACGAGATTCCGTGCGTGCTCGTGCTTGAGCCTGCTGCCGCGAACGCGCCGTACGCCACGTGGGTCGCGGGGGAGGTTGGCGAGCCGGCCGCTCGCGGGAGCTACGGATAATGGACATTTTCGGCATCGGCCTGCCCGAGATATTGCTAATTGCCGTGGTGGCGCTGATTGTGCTCGGCCCCGAGCGCCTTCCCGAGGCTGCCCGCGCCGCCGGCAAGGCCATCCGCGACCTGCGTAATGCGGTCGAGCCTGCGCGGAGCGCGTGGACTGAGCTTTCGAGTGAGATTACCGGCGTTACCGAGGTCGTGTCGGCCGCCCCACGCGCCACCATCAAGGCGAGCCGGCCCGGCGAGAAGACAACTGCCATCCCTACCGATAATCCATGGAAGATCCACCCTATTACCGAAGGGATGACCGAGGAAGAACGCGACCACTTCATGGCGACCGGCGTAATCCCAGACCACATTCTCGCGACGCTCGACGAAAAGCAAGGCGCAGACGGTGCGTCCTCGGGCAACGGCACCATACCAACGGAGAACGACGCTCTCGATTATGCGGCTCCCCATGCAGGGGCGCGAGTCGCACAGCCCGCGCAGGCTGAAGACCTGTTCTATCCCGCCCCCGTGAACACGAAGCCCGGCACCGGCGAGGAGGACAGCAACGCATGAACAATACCCGAAGCCGAGCCATTCAGAAGCACCGCGCCAAAGGGCTTAAGTTCGAAATGCGAAGGAATATGGAAGCGGGCGGAAGCGCACCACCCCGCCCGCGGCAGCAGTCGGCGGGTGGAAGCCGGAGAGCAAGTGGTTCTGAGGAGCAACCGGCGCAGACGCGCGGAAGTCTTAGCCCTATCAACTGAGGGGCGCAGGCGCGCTCGTACTATCCCTGGTCAATCTCGCCAAGGGCGTGCTTGACCCAGTCGGTCAGGATCCTCTCAGTGCTGGGGAAGGCTAGTTCGTGCCAGGGGATCTCGTCCGGCCTGAACCGCCGCACTTCCAACGCCTCGGGGCTCGTGCAGGGCGTCGTGTGCGAATTGGCGAAACGCGCCAGGTAGACGATATTGACAACCGGGCCTCCCGGCCGCGAGTACACGCCGAATAGGCGGTCGATCACCACCTCGCAACCGATTTCTTCGAGCGTTTCGCGTACCGCCGCCTGCTCGGTGGTTTCGTCGAATTCCTGGAACCCGGCGGGGTGAGACCAATAGCCCAGGCGCGGCTCAATCCCGCGTCGCAAGAGCCAAACGCCTCCCTCTTCTAGAGGCAGCGTGCCGCTTACGATCTTGGGGTTGATGTAGTGAATGTGGCCGCATTCGGGGCACACGAGTCGCGTCCGCCCCTCGTCGGCTACCCACGCTTCGGCCAGACGGCCTGCGCACCGCAAACAGTACACGGGATACAATCTTTGATCCTCAGTCGCAATACCTGCGCAACGAATCTACGCGCCGCAGTCTCCGCTGTCAAATGGCACAAAGAGCGGCGATTCTTGATTGACCGACTCCGCTGTGTTAGAATTGCCTCTGTATGCTGCGCGAAAAGCCCGTGGCCCCGGCCGTACTCGCGGCCACCTATTCGGGGCCGCGTCTTCTCATAGCACCTGGACTTCCCATACTGACGCCTTCAAGGAGCCGTACTTGTCGCTAACCTCGCCAGACGACACTTACGAAGCAGATCCGCGAAACAAAGAGGCTACCCGCGAACCGCGGTTCTGGACGCGGCACGCGGCCGTCCTGGTGTTGTTAGCCATACTCGCCGTCGCCGCGTTTTTCCGCTTCTACGGCCGCGACTTCGACCAGGGCCACAACCAGCACCCCGACGAGCGGGCTATCGTGGGCCGCACGCTCACGGTGCGCCTCCCCACCACCTTCGACCAGCTTCTGGACCCGAGAACCAGCCCGCTGAACCTCCGCAGCAACGTCGTTGAGCCGAGCTGCCCGCCCGAAGGCTGTCGTTACCCGTGGGGGTCGCTGCCCGTTTATGTCAGCCGGGCGTTCGCCTGGGTGCTCGAGACCGTGCTGCCACCGAGCCCGGCCACGCCCGACGACTACTACCTGAACAACTACTCCGGCGTGACCATCGCGGGCCGCCACGTCGCCTCGATCTTCGACCTCATAACCATCCTCCTGGTATTCCTGATTGCCCGGCGGCTCTACTCGAGCGGCACTGCCTTGATCGCTGCCGCACTTGTGGCCCTCGCCGTCACGCACATCCAGATAGCGCATTTCTACATATCTGAGCCGTTCCTCGTCACCTTCATGACGGCTGCGGTGTACTTCTCGGTGGTGCTTGCGCAACGCCCCTCATGGTGGGCAGCGGCGCTTGCCGGTGTCTTTATCGGCTTTGCTGTCGCCAGTAAGGTGTCCATCGCGCCTTTCGCGCTCGTGGTCGTGACTGCCGTGGCGATGCGCGCTATGTATCGCAGGCGCACGCGCAAACTTGGTAGCGAATTCGAGGATCCGGTCGGCGTGCGCCCCGCCAGCGCGGAAGAGAGGCGGTTGACTTTCTGGAGCCACGCCTGGCGAGGCGCCCGCTACGTGCTCATGGCCGCCATTTTCGCGTTCCTCGGCTTCGCGATCACCGAGCCGTACGCGCTGTGGCAGTTCGATTGGTCGCTCCTGCCGCTGGGCGGCTGGGACGCGGTAATGCGCTCCAGCGCCTGGGGCAAAGGCATACTGGACGAGGCAGCCACGCAAGGCGGCCAGGCCGACCTTCCGTTCACCCGGCAATACATCGGCACCGTTCCGCTCCAATATCAACTTGAACAGCTTGTCCTCTGGGGCATGGGTGTGCTCCCGGGCCTTGTCGCGCTCGCGGGCTTCGCGGTCGCCCTGTGGCGCTCACCGTGGAGGCGTCCCGCCGAGGCGATTCTGCTTTCGGCCGCGCTGCCCTACTTCGCCACGATCCTCGTTATCGAGTCGAAGTGGATGCGCTACATGCTTCCCCTGGTGCCCATCTTCGCCATACTGGGGGCCGCCTTCCTGGTGCGCGGCATGCTCTGGGCGCGCGCCCGGCACGGCACGCGTCCGGTTCCCGGGGAGAGCGCAATCCGCAAGGTGCAGCGGTACATGTTCCCCGCACTTACCGCGGCCAGTCTGATATTCGCGTTCCTGTGGGCGTTCGCCTTCACGAACATCTACACGCAGCCGCATTCGCGCGTGCAGGCGTCCGAGTGGATCTACAACAACGTGCCCGACGGCTCGAGCATGAGCGCCGAGGGCTGGGACGACGCGCTTCCGTTCGGCCTGCCTTCAGTGCCCGACCGGCCGCCCTACGATTGGAACGCGCGTGGCTACCAGCGCACCGAGTTCAACCTGTACGACGACCGCGCCCCCGAGCAGGCGTTCCAGTACGTGCGCGACCAGATGGCCGCCACCGACTACATCTTGCTCGCCAGCAACCGGCTTTACGGGTCGATTCCGCGGCTGCCCTGGCGCTACCCCGTGCAGACGCGCTTCTACCAGCTACTATTCGAGGGCAAGCTGGGCTACCAGTTGGTGCATACCTCCCAGCCCGTGCCTGAGCTTTTCGGCATCAAGATCAACGACCAGCTGGCCGACGAAAGCTTCACAGTCTACGACCACCCTCGTGTCGACGTCTTCAAGAAGACCAGCGACCTGACCGAGGAGCAGCTTCGCATTCTATTCAGCACGGCCATCGACCGGCCCCTGGGTGAGTACAGCACGCAGCGGCACGGCACGGTCTCAGACGATCGCTCGCTCATGTACGAGAAGCCGCTGAACGAGCTGCCGCTGGTCGGCGACTTCGAGTGGAACCCGCTCGGCAAGCCCGAGACGCAGTGGATCGGCGTTGTGCTGTGGCTGTTGGCCGTTTATCTAGTCGGCTTCATCGCGCTGCCACTCACGATGATCGTGTTCCGCAGGCTGCCCGATCGCGGGTACGCGTTCGCGCGCCTCGCGGGACTGCTCTTGCTCTCGTGGCCTGTCTGGTTGCTTGCGAGCGCGCGCCTTGTCCCGTTCACAGTGTGGAGCCTGCTCATCGTGCTCGCCGTGATGGCTGGGCTGGCGGTGCTGCTCTGGCGCGCCGGGGCGGGACACGAGATTCGGGCATTCTGGCGCGAGAAGCGCGGCCTTGTGATCTTTTATGAGGCCCTGTTCCTTGCCGGCTTCGCACTGTTCCTGGTCATTCGCATCCTGCATCCTGACCTGTGGCACACCGCGTTCGGCGGCGAGCGTCCGATGGAGTTCGGCTTCCTCAATGCGACGTTGCGCAGCCCCTGGATGCCGCCTGCCGACCCGTTCTTCGCGGGCGGCTACATCAACTACTACTACCACGGCCAATTCATCGTCGCCTGCCTAATTAAGCTGACCGGGCTTGACACCGGTCTGGCGTTCAACCTTGCGCTGCCGCTGCTCTACGGTCTCATGCTCGCGGCATGCGCCTCGATCGTGTACAACATCGTTGCTCTGAGCCGGAACCTGCGCGGCCACAATAACCCCGTTTCACGCACGGCGATGGTGTACGGCGTGCTCGGCGGCATACTCGCACTGGTGATCGGCAATCTGCACGCGCTCGCGCAGGTCTTCATGATCAACAGCCGTGAAGCAGCGGGATTTCTCATCAACCTGGCACGCGACCTCGGCTTCGTCGGGCCAAGCTTTACCAACCCGTACACAAACTTCAACTTCTGGGACCCCAGCCGAATCTCGGCGGGCACGATCAACGAGTTCCCCTACTGGAGCTTCCTTTACGGCGACCTACACCCTCACCTTATCAATATGCCATTCACGGTGATGGCGATCGGACTGGCGCTGTCGCTTGCCCTCTCGGGCCGGTTCGATGTGCCCTCGACGGCGCGGAACCTGTGGTCGCGTGTGGTGCTGGCAGGCTGGGCCTGGCTCTGGGGACCCGGATGGCGAGGCTGGCTGACGTTCCTCTTCTCGGCGCTTACGCTGGGCACCTTGATCGTCATCAACTCGTGGGACTTCCCTACGTTCGTCGGGCTTGCCGGCGCGGGTATGTTCCTGGGTTTGCTGCTGTCGCGGCGTGGGGTGCGCAGAACCGCCTCACAGCAGCCCGACGCGGTGCGGGTTGCGGTGTCGGAGCCGCCGGAGCAGCGTCTTGGGTGGGCTGGCGCCATTACCCTGGTGCTCGCCTCTGGTGTCTCGCTGGCCGCGGTCGCGGGGCTGGGGCTACTTGCGCACGTCCCCTTCTTCCTCAACTTCAAGGCCTTTTTCACAAAAGTCAACCTGCTCGTCGAAGGCGAGCCGATCGACGGCATCGGTGCCATAATGCGCCGCACAACCCTTCCCGAGTTCACGCTTCTCTGGGCCATCTTCCTGTTCATAACGCTGTCCTACCTGGTGATGCGGCTCTGGCGCTTCCCCTGGAGCGATGCGGTCGATAGCCTGGCGAGCCTGCTGCCACGGTCAACGCCCCGCCGCAGTCCGATTGGGGCGGCCACCTCACCCTTCCGCACCTTCCGCGCTCCCTTGACGCCCGCCCTGGCCGGAGCTGCACCGAACGCATCCGCCGCGCAATTCACGAACGCCGACGACTTGGAAACGCAGGGTTCCACGGGCACGGCGGCTCCCGACGATCCAACTCGAGCCGCCGACCTTTCCGCGCACGCCGACGAGTCAGACGGAGCCGCCTCGACACCGGTTCTAAAGGACGCAGGACTCGCGGCCGACAACGAGCCTGTTACCTCGAGCGCCGAGATAGACGGCGGCACCAACGGGCCGGAGCGGTGGGCAATGTACGCCGTTGAGCCGGTCTCCGTTGCTGAGCCGGAAGCCACCGGGTGGGTCGCCGACGCGAACGTTGTCGCCAACGAGCAGGTGCGCCTGCTGCGCGCCGGGCCTCAGCCAGGCGTGATTCCGCTTTGGGCCGGTCTCGGGCTGCTCGCGCTGACGGCGGCTGTCGTGCTGCTGCAGTTGGCCGTCGGCCAACCCCTGGTGGCGCTGCTCCTCGCCATTCTTGGCGGGCTGAGCGCAACGATTCTGTCCACGACCAGGTCGATTGCCTCTATGTTCGGCGGCGCGGTGCTCGTGACCGGCTGGCTCGTGGCGCTTGGCGTGGAACTTGTGTGGCTTGCCGACCATCTTACCGGCAGCGACATGTTCCGCATGAACACGATCTTCAAGTTCTACATCCAGGTGTGGGTGCTGGTCGCCCTTGGATGCGCGGTCGCCGTGTACTACATCGTGCACGGCCTGCGCGACCGGCCTGCCAACGAAACCGACGAATCTGAGTATGAGGCGCCTGCAGCTACCCGCGAGCCCACGTTTGCCGGCGCGCCCGTGGAACTCGCCGCGGCAAGTCCGAACGGGCATGAGGTATTGGGCGTCGCACCGCAGATCGGCCTGCACCACGAGACCGTAATCGAACAGCCCCCGAGCGACAACTGGCTGGTGTGGTCGGCCGACGCGCTGGGCGAGATGGAAGATCCAGAGTACCACCCAGAGGCCGCCGCTTCTACGGGGGACTCGCAGGAGCCGAGTTGGCAAACGTTGTCGACCGTCAGCGAGGAGCCGCTGCCCGGCACGCAAGTCACCGAGATCTGGCCTGAGCCTGTGGTGGCCGAGCCGTCCGCGCCCGAGCCTGTGCCCGCACGTGAGCAGGGTATCCGCTGGACTATTCCGCGTATCGCCTGGGCGGCGGTGTTCCTCGTGTTCCTTCTCGCGAGCTTCGCCTTCCCCATCTGGGGCACGCCGTCGCGTATTCAGGAGCGATTCCCGGTCTCGCCGCCAATCGGCACGCTGGACGGGCGCGCATACATGAGCACGGGCGTGTACCAGTCGGGCATGTCCACCTACCCGATCGTGCTCAACTACGACCTGCAGGGCATCCGGTGGCTCAACGCCAACGTACCGGGGCTGGCGACCATTGTCGAGCTGCCCGCTGAGTACTACCGCGCGGGCGGCATGCGCGTGGCGGCCAATACCGGTCTGCCGATGGTCGTGGGCGGGCTGCACCAGGACGAGCAACGCGCCGGTATCTATTCACGCCTGGTCGGCGACCGGCAGCGCGACGTGAACGACCTGCTGACGACGCCCGACATCCAGAGGGCGCTCATTTATCTGAGCAAGTACGACGTGGACTATATCTACCTCGGCCAGCTGGAGCAAGCCAAGGCCGGCCTCGCGGGCATTGCGAAGTTCGAGCAGATGGCAGATCCTGAGATCGGCCTGCTGCGAGAGGTATTTCGCGTCGACACACCGGACGGCGCCCCGGGTACGATCATCTACCAGGTGGTGCGCGAGGACAGCAAGGATCCGCGTCTCGTGGTCGGGGCGCCCACCGAGAACTCCGGCATTCCCGGCATTTCAATCACGCCGCTTCCCACGCCGACCCCGGTACCGCCGCCTACGCCTCCAGTGGACGATCCGGTCCTCTCCAGTCTGATGGCGGCAGTGGCCGCGAACCCGGCCGACCGCGAGGCCCGCCTGCGCCTCATGGAGTGGTTCCGGGACAACGGCTACCCCCAGGAGGCGGCCGCGCACCTTGAAGAGCTGGTCAAGATGGACCCGCAGAGCGTCAATCTACGGCACATGCTTGGCGACATGTACCAGGCCGCCGGTATGCCCGACAAAGCGCTCGCCGCGTGGGAAGCTGCCCGCGACGTCGCCCCGGGTAACCCCGACGCTCACAACAAGGTCGGCATTGCCTACATGGAGCGGCGGCGCTATCCCGACGCCATCCGCGAGTTCGAGGCGGCAGTGCAGGCCAATCCGGCGTTCGTGGAGTCCTGGTTCCACCTGGGCGAAGTCCACGCGCTGAACGGCGACGTGGAGTCCGCCCGCCGAGCGTGGCAGGCCGCTATCGACAACTCACGCGAGCCGAGCACCTGGACCGACGCTGCCCGCCAGCGGCTCGACAACCTGCGCTGATACCTCGACGCACAACCCTGGATGCATGCCGAGGCCTGGCCGCGTCTTGACAGCATGTTTGCGTGCTCGTATAATGCGCCTACGCTCGCCCGTGTGGCCTCGGTGAGCGTCACATTTCCTACTTCCACCGGTGTAGCTTTTTCCGACCGTAAGTGCTCTCATTCAGGAGCCAGTTGGCCCATTTCTCACACGGGGAGGTGATGTCAGGCCCGCAAAATATCAATCTCTCGCCGCAGCCAAGTATGCGACCGGGGGTTTGGGCGACCCTACTTCTGACAGGCATGGCGAGAACGCGGAAGCGTATGCGGTTGCTCCTCAACGGAGGAGCAATCACGTGAGACATTTCTTCGGAGGAGAGTTTCTGATATGAAATTGTTCAAGAAAACCCCGGCAGTGTTATCGCTGCTCACGGCGACGGCGATGCTGCTGTCCGCCTGCGGGGGCGGCGCCACCACAGCGCCCACTCCTGTTTCCGCTACCCCGACCGCCGGCGAAGCCGCTGCCACGAGCACCACGGGCACCACGGCGTCCGGGGGCGTAATCAAGCTGGTCAGCTCGCTGCCGCGCACCGGCCTCTCCAAGCCCCAGACCGACGACATCGTCGCCGGGTACAATATGGCCCTTGAAGAGCACGGCAACAAGGCGGGCGGCTTTGACATCGTGTATGAGGACTGGGACGACGCGACCGCCCAGGCCGGCAAGTGGGACCCTGCCACCGAGCAGGCTAACGCCACTAAGGCCGCCAACGACCCCGACATCATGGCCTACCTCGGCACGTTCAACTCGGGCGCGGCAGCCATCGCAATCCCGATCCTGAACAAGGCCGGGCTGCCCATGGTCTCTCCCGCTAATACGGCTCCCGAGCTTACCAAGCCCGGCTTCGACGACGCGACCCTGAACACCCTGTACACCGCAGGTCCGCG
>DASTEB010000589.1:0-2318 GCA_035710025.1 Chloroflexia bacterium | reverse complement strand
CAGGAAGGCGGCGAGGGCCATGTCGTCCGGCAGGCGCGAGGAGAGGTCCTTGGCGCTGTGTACCGCGAGGTCTATGTGTCCGGCTCGCAGGGCGTCCTCGATCTGGGTGACGAACACGCCGTTGCCCCCGATCTCGCTCAGGGGGCGGTCCTGTACGGCATCGCCCCGAGTGGTTATGTGCTCGATGCGTATATCGAGGTCCGGCGCGATGTCCAGGAGGGCGGCGCGCACGATCTCGGTCTGCGCCAGGGCGAGCTTGCTGGCGCGCGTGCCGATGGTCAGCGTGCGGCGATTGGCGGCGGTAGCTCGCATGGCCTCCTGCTCTACTTCCCGGCTCCGGCGCGGGAGGGCAGAGGCGCTACCTGCACCAGATCGGGGTAGCACCAGCAGGCCACGGGCGCTTCCAGGTGCTCATGCACCACCGAGGCCAGCACCTCGATGAACTCGGGGCGGGCGTTGGGCATCTGCGTGCGGTGAAGCGTCATGCCAAGCTCGGCCGCCCGCTCCTTCGCCTCGACGTCGATGTCGAACAGGATCTCGAGGTGGTCCGACACGAAGCCGATGGGCACGCTGAGCACGTTGCGTACGCCCTCGGAGTGCAGCGTCTCAAGGTAGTCGACTATATCGGGGCCGATCCACGGCTCGCCGGTGTTGCCCGCGCTCTGGAAGGCGAAACGCCAGTCGCGCACACCCGCCCGCTCGGCCACCGCCGCGCTGCTCTCGAGTAGCTGGCGCTCGTAAGGATCGTCCCAGGTGCGTATGCGCTCGGGCAGGCTGTGCGCGCTAAATAGCACTGTCACGCTCTCGCGCTCACCCTCGGGGAACTGCTCGAGTCCGTCGCGAACGAGGCCCGCCATCATATCGCGCCAGCGCTCGTGGTGGTGCCAGCACTTGGCGAAGGGGATGTCGAAGGGGCTGCCCAGCCGCTCCTGTGCATCCTCCACAGCCTTTCGGTAGCCGCCCAGGCTGATGCGCGAGCAGTGCGGGGCCAGCGCGAACGCCACCACCCGCTTCACGCCGTCGGTCGCCATGCGCTCCATGACCTCGCCGATGAACGGGTGCCAGTGCTTCATCCCGGCGTACACGTTGAAGTTGCCCCCGTCCCGCCGCAGTCGCTCCTGCAGAGCGGCGGCGACCTCGTTGGTGATCTCGAGCAGCGGGGTCTTTCCGCCCACGCGGGCGTAGCGCTCCTTCAGGTGAGCGACCGCCTCGGGCGAGGGGGTACGCCCGCCGCGTATGTGAGTGAAGTAAGGCTCTACCTGGTCTGGCGTCTCGGGCGTACCGTAGGCCATGAGCAGCACGCCGACCGGCGCATCGTCTTGCATGTGGTATTCCTCTCCTAGCTGCGCGCCGCGGCAGCCTCGCGCTCGGTAACAAAGTCGGCGCCATGCTCGTGTACGAAGTCCACCAGCCGGGTTACGTTGTCCAGAGGCAGGTCGGGCAGCACACCGTGGCCCAGGTTGAAGATGTGGCCGGGCCGCCCCCCTGCCTGCCGCAGCACTTCGAGGGCGCGCTCCTGCCAGAACTCGTCGGGGCCGTACAGCACCGCGGCGTCGAGGTTGCCCTGGATTCCGAGGTCGTAGCCGATCCGCTCCCACGCAACGTCGAGCGGTATGCGCCAGTCGACGCCGATGGTGGTGCCGCCGTCTTGTTTCATCAGGTCGAGCAGGGTGGCGGTGTTGGTGCCGAAGTGGATGAAGGGCAGGCCGCGCTCGCGCAGGCTGCCGAGGATGCGCTGCGAGTACGGCCTGACGTACTCTGCGTAGTCGCGGGGGCTGAGAGCGCCCACCCAACTATCGAAAAGCTGCAAGGCATCAACGCCTGCGTCCGCCTTGGCGTGGAGGTAGCGCGTCATGATGGTGGTCAGGCGCTCCATCAAGGCGTGCCACACTTCGGGGGCGGTGTACATCATCGCCTTGGTCTTCGAGAACTCGCGGGTAGGCTTGCCCTCGATGAGGTACGAGGCCAGGGTGAAGGGCGCGCCGCAGAAGCCGATCAGGGGGGTGGTATCGCCCATCTCGCGCTTGATGATGCGCACGGCGTCCATGACGAAGGGCACGTCCTCCTCCGGCTCGATGGGGCGTAGCGCGTCGAGGTCGGCCATGCCCTTGACGGGGCTCTCCACCACCGGCCCGACGTTGTCCACAAGCTCGACGCCCACGCCGATACCGATCAGGGGGAGCATGATGTCGGCGAACATGACCGCCGCGTCCACGCCCAGGCGGCGCACCGGCTGCATCGTTACCTCGGCGCAAAGCTCAGGCTGCCTGCACACCTCCATGAGGGTGTAGCGCTCGCGCACCTTGCGGTACTCGGGC
>DASTEB010000588.1:0-2139 GCA_035710025.1 Chloroflexia bacterium | reverse complement strand
TCCACCGACTCGCCGGGGGGCAGCTTGAGCAGCCACTGCAAGAGGATACAGCTACCCTGGTAGGTGCGCTCGAAGCCCGCCTCACTGCCCGACACCGTCTCGATGGGGTAGCGCCACAGCGTAGCCTCGTGGTTCAGCTTTAGCCCCATCTCGATCTCAAGCCACGAGTTGCCCACCGCCATCTCGGTCACGTTGCGTACCTCGCCCGTCGAGTCGAGCGCGGCGTCTGCCAGATCCACGCCCTCCACCCGGTAGTAGGCCGAGGGGTTGTGCCCGCCGCCCAGCAGGTTGATGTTCCACTCGGAGCCGAACACGGCGGTTAGCTCCTCGTCGGCGTTGTTCTCGATGGTGTACTTCACGCGGAAGCTGGACGAGCCGGGGCGCATGATCACGCGCTTCGCCACTCGCACCGGGCGCCGCTCGGTCGCGGTGGTCACGTGGCCGTCGCGTGCCAGCACGACGTGGAGCGAGTTGCCGTTCTGCTCGATCTCGGCCTCGTAGGTGCCGTCGACGAAGTCGCCCTCCTCGTTGTACTGCCCGTCGCGGAAGTTCTCCAGTGTAGTGCCGGGGCCGAGGAAGTGGTCGAGCATGCAGGCCTTGCGGTAGCGGTCGTAGTTCAGGAAGCGGTCAAGCCCGGGCTCCTTCACGCGCATCGCCTCGTGGGGCGACAGCGGCTCGGCGCTCTCCAGCGGGGCTGTTGCCGGGCCTGAGTGCGATTGCGCCTGCGCCTCGGCATCGCGGCGCCGCTGCTCGATCTTGCGCAGCGCGGCATGGTAGGCCTCGGGGCGGCGCGACACGGTGGAGGCGAGGTTGTAGTTGTGCGGGCGCAGGTCCCACTCGAAGATCGAGCCGCCGTCGGCCATGTCGAAGTACAGGTTGAGCCCGTTGCCCTCGACCAGCAGTTCGTGCAGCGAATCGCGGTCGAAGTCGGTGATTTCGTAGGCAAGGCGGTTGCCCTCGCCGTATAGCTCGCGCTCCGCAGCGGCCTGGGCGCGCAGCAAGTGGGCCTGCACGCGCACGCGTACGTCGGTCAGGTACACCCCGCCGAACAGCCCGTGCCAGTAGGTGTCGTTGCTCTGCCCGCTCCACAGGTCCTCGCGCGCTGTCTCCAGCCGCGCCAGCGCCGCCTCGTCCCGCGCCTCTCCCGCGGCCTGCACCAGCAGGTCGTGTACGCGCAGCATCTTCTTGTGCTGCGAGTTGGCCTCGGGATACTTCACGAGGAAGTTGCGCCAGAACCCGCCCTTCAAGAACCCGGCGACGGGGTTCTCCTCTTTCTCCAGCGCGTGAAATAGCTCGCCGAACACCCGGGACCGCTCGGCCGGAAGCGCCCACTCCAGCATCTCGTTGTACGATGCGGTCGGCAGGTACACGCGGCCCGCGGCGGGGTTCTCGCGCATGAAATCGGCCAGCCGCACGGTGTGCAGCCAGCCCGCATTCTCCTCCAGGGCCGCGAAGAAGTCGTCCACCCAGCCGGTGTTCTTCTCGGGCGTGGTGCCCCAGCAGTGCTCGTACGTGTCGGGCCACGCGCCGAACTTCTCGCCATCGTCGCCCATGACCATCACGCGGCCGGGGCCTTTGGCCGCCTCCTCGCGCAGGAATTCGATGGTCTCCTGCACGGGGCGCCAGGGGATGGTGTAGCGAAGCTGCTTGGCCGTGCCGAACACATTGACCACGTTGCCGTTGTCCTCGGTGACGTAGTAACCGTGCAGGTCGTCGTCGGTCATGCCGACCATCTTGAAGTGGTTGTCGTCCACCACCGTCCAGCCGATACCCGCCCCCGCGAGGTGGGTGGGCAGGGTCGGCTCCCATACGCGCTCCGCCAGCCACATGCCGGTGGGCTCGTAGCCGAACACCCGGCGCACGACCTCGGTCATCTTGAGGATTTGCGAGCGCTTGTCGTCGTCGGGGATGGAGGGGAGTATCGGCTCGTAGTAGCCGCCCGAAAGGACCTCTACCTGCCCGCGCTGCACCATCGTCCGAATGCGCTCCA
Organism: Chloroflexia bacterium; assembly: GCA_035710025.1. GTDB lineage: Bacteria > Chloroflexota > Chloroflexia > QHBQ01 > JADMIH01 > JADMIH01. The sequence goes on along the minus strand of DASTEB010000588.1, from coordinate 149 downwards.
TGTACTCCGGCTTGTGCTTGAACAGCCAGTCGTACAGCGAGCCTGTGTAGTGCAGGCCGCAGCGCACGCCCGGGTGGCGCTCCAGCGCCGCGACAATCGGCTCGTACGAGACCTCGAAGATCTCCTCAAAGACCTCGTCCGACTGCCCG
>DASTEB010000587.1:0-5707 GCA_035710025.1 Chloroflexia bacterium | reverse complement strand
TGATGCTGCTATTTGGTGCCGTTTGGGGAGCAGCTGGGTACAATCTGCTCCGCAGCAGGGGCGCTCAAGAGCAATCCCGGCATAAGCCCGCGCAGGCGGGCGGCATAAAATAGCCCAGGGCGCAAGCCCTGGGATGTGAGCCATTATTAACTCCAAGCCCGCGCAGGCGGGCGTAAGAGAATCGCGCCGGGCGCAAGCCCGGGCGAGCCTCGTTCTGGTGGTCCCGTCGATGGGGCACACCGGAGGGTCGAGGCGATTGTTCCCAGGCTCGCGCCTGGTTCGCGGTATATCGCCCGCCTTCGCGGGCCGGGGGTTGTTTTGCGGGCCATCCCAGGGCTCGCGCCCTGGGCTACTTTATGCCACCCGCTTTGCGGGATTGCTTCGGGGGCCGGCGGCAGGCGCCCTCGCCTGCGTGCTCGGGCTACTGTGCGCAGGTTTCGCGCTGCGGAGCGAGCTAGGCGTCCTCGCCGGCGAGGCGCTCCAGCAGGCGGCCGCGCCAGATCATGCGCAGGGCGAAGCCCCACAGCAGGGTTACGGCGACCACGATCACGGACTCGACAGGGCCGAGCAGGGTTAGCTCGAAGAAGTCGCGGGCCTGGGGGATGGCTATCACGGTGAGCAGGGCCGCGAGCATGAAGCCCGCCAGGATGATGGGGCGTTTGTCGCCGCTGTACTCGTCGCCGCCCACCCACCACGCGCTGGGCGGCTCGACAAACACTATCAGCAGGATGCCGCACAGGGTCAGCGCGACGGTCATGGCCGTCTGCGCCAGGGCGACGTCGTTGGTGATCGCCACAAAGCCCAGGTAGACTTCAAGGCCCACGAATGCCATCGTGAGCGAGGCGGGCACCACGAAGTGCGAGATCGCCCTGATGAGACGGGCAGGGGGCTGGCCGGGACGAGCCCACGCGACAAGCGCAATGGTCGGTATGCCGACCGTGAGCAGCGCGATGATCGAGTTGTGCTTGGGCGACAGGGGGAAGGGGAGCTGGATCATCGCCGCGCCCACGATGAGGAACACCTGGTACAGGGTGCGGGTAAGCAGCAAGCGCACCACATCGTACATGCCGTTTATTATGCGCTGGCCCTCCTGGAAGGCGCCGGGCAGCACGCCGAACGAGTCGTTTAGCAGCACGAGGTCGGCTACGCCGCGTGTAGCGGGGCTGCCGCTCTGCATGGCGATGCCCACGTGCGCCTGCTTGAGCGAGAGCACGTCGTTCACTCCGTCGCCGATCATGGCGACGTAGTGCCCGCGCTTCTTGAGGCACTGCACCAGCTTCTCCTTCTGCTGGGGCGTGATGCGCCCGAAGACCGTGCTTTCCTCGGCGACGCGGGCCAGCTCCACGTCGTCCATGCCCTCAAGCTCCAGGCCGGAGACGACCTGGATGTCGCCCTGGAAGCCGGCCTGCCGGGCGAGCGCGGCCACTGTGTTGGGGTTGTCGCCCGATATGATCTTGAGGGCGATGCCTGCTTTGTTGAAGCCGTCGATCGTGTTCTGCGCCTCGGGGCGCAATTCGTCGCTGAAGCTGATGACGGCGAGGGGGGTCATGCCCTGCGGGAGGGTGGCGTTGCCCTCGGAGTCGGACATGGGCACGACGTCGGGGCGGTAGGCGAAGAGGAGCACGCGCAGGCCGCGCTCGACCCACTCGGCCGATTGGGCGGCCCATGCTTCCTGCTGCTCGGGCGAGACGCCGGGCTTGACCATCTCGGGCGCGCCGAGCACGAACGTGCCCTTGAGATCGGGGTCGTCGAAGGAGAGGGCGCTCCACTTGCGCTCGGAGGAGAAGGGCACCTCTTCGGCCACCTTGCGAGGGTTGCCGGGGAGGCCCGCCGCGATGGCGCTTGAGGTCTTGTTGCCTGCCGAGGTGTTGGCGGCGTAGTCGCCGAGGACGGAGCGCGCCCACTGCTCGGTTGCGCCGGCGAGGGGCACGACTTGTTCGAGGCGGATGGCGTTGGTGGTGAGGGTGCCGGTCTTGTCGAGGCAGAGCACGCGCACGTTGGAAAGGGACTCGACCGCGTTGGACTGCTGGATTAGGGCGCCCCGGCCCGACATGCGCACCGCGCCGACGGCGTAGGCGATGGTGACCATGAAGAAGAGGCCCTGCGGCACCAGGCTGACGATCACCGCGGCGGCCTGCACGCTCTTGTCGAAGTCGTATGACTGGCGCAGGAATGCGGTGGCCATCATGATGCCGAGCACGGTGACCAGCAGGATGAGCATGCGGATGACGAAGTCGACGTCGCGCTGGAGGGGGGTCTTGACCTGGCGGAAGGCGCGGGCGCCCGCGGTGATCTGGTTGGCGAAGCTGCCGGAGCCGACCTTGCGGGCCACGTAGCGCACGGTGCCGTTTACTACGTAACTGCCCGAGTAAACGGGGTCGCCGGCCTGCTTGGGGATGAGGTCGGACTCGCCGGTGAGGAGGGACTCGTCCACGTCGGCGCGGCCCTCGCCTACGACCTCGCCGTCGACCACGATCTGGTCGCCGGGGCGCAGCACGAGCACGTCGTCGAGCACGATGGAGGAGGGGTCGATCTGCTCCTCCACGCCGTCGCGCAGGACGCAGGCGCGGGGGCGGGTGAGAAGGGCGATGCGGTCGAGCTTGGACTTGGCGCGGGCCTCCTGCACCACGCCGACCACCACGTTGATGAGCACGAGGCCGGCGGTGAGGAAGGCATCGTCGGGGCGGCCGACCAGCACGAGCACGATGCCGATGGCGAAGAGGACGATGTTGATGAAGGTGAAGAGGTTGGTGCGCAGGATGTCGAGGTAGGTGCGGCCGGTACCGGGCGGTGCTGCGTTGACCTGGCCGCGGGCGCGTCGCTCGGCAACCTCCGCGGCGGTGAGGCCGCGCTCGGGAGGGGGAGCGGGCGCCGGGGCGGGGGCGGCCTGTACGGCGGGTTGGGTTTGTGCCGTGGCTGTCACGTCGAACTCCCTTCGGTCAGTGGTCAGTGGTCAGTGGTCGGTAGGTGGTACGACACCCGTAACTGGTCACCGGTCAGTGGTCACTGACCACTCGTTGCCCTACGCCATCCGGCCTACGCATAAACACGCACTGGGGTGTAGGAGCGGTTTGGCCTTTTGGACCTGCTTAACGCGGGCCTAACGGGCGCATAATGTGGGTAGACCGCAGCGCACATAAATTCTCTCATTGCGTTCTGCAAGGGCGCTGCGCCCCCCAACTAATCCGACCTTCAATAGCATACGACATCCGGGCCGCCGTTACATACGGCGTTGGCGGTATTCTCTTAGAGACGTAAGTACAGGCGATCGCGGTCAGAGCAAGCAGCGCAGCGGAGCGGAGAAGCGGCAATGAACCTCGACAGGACAGTTCCAGAAGGAATAGCGATGGTGACGAGCGCGGCCCGTAAAGACCGGGCGGCCGTGGTTCGCGCACGGGCCATGATCATCGCCCGCGTGGCCTGGCCGATCTACGTGGCCCTGCTCATGAGCGTGTTCCTGGCGGCGCTGCAGGTACGCTACCTCGAGCTGACCAACCCCTCGCAGGCGATACAGGACGGGCTGACGAAGCTGGGCCTGAGCACCGGGTTCTACGCGACGTACAACCTCATGATGGAGGGCGTGTACGTGCTGGTGTTCGCGGGCGTGGCGGCCATCGTTTATGCGCGCAACTCGGACGACTGGATGGGGATGTTCACCGCTTATGCGCTGGTGTCGTTCGGCGTTGCGTCGCCCCCGATACTTGTGACGCTCGAGTCGCTGATCACGTTCGACCCGATCTGGACGATGCCGGTGAGGGGGCTGAGGTTCACGGCGTGGGCGCTGATCCTGTTGCTGTTCTACCTGTTCCCCGACGGCAAGTGGGTGAATACGAGGCTGCGGCCGCTGGTGATCGGCACGATCCTGGTGGTGCAGGTGCCGTGGAACATGTTCCCCGAGTCGCCCCTCAGCCCGTGGCGCTGGCCGTGGACCGAGCACCTGGTGGCGCTGCTGATCACGTGGGGCCCGGCGGTGTACGCGCAGATCGTGCGCTACATGAGGATGGGCGACCCGGTGAGGCGGCAGCAGACCAAGTGGTTCGTGTTCGGCTCGGCGGCGGCGGTGGTGGGGGCGATAGGCGGGATGCTGCCGCGCATGATCGACAAGTCGCTGAACGACCCGTCGAACCCGGGCGGGCTGCAGTACATCCTGATCAGCACGGCGGTGGTGTACGCGTGTACGCTGCTGCTGCCGGCGACGATCGGCATCTCGATCATGCGCTACCGGCTGTGGGACATCGACATCATCATCAACAAGACGCTGGTGTACATTCCGCTGACGGGCATACTGGCGGGGATGTACGCGGCCTCGATCAGGGTGTTCCAGACGTTCTTCGAGAGCGTGCTGGGCACCAAGACCGACGTGGCGGTGGTGATGACCACCCTGGTGCTGGCCTCGACGTTCACGCCGATCAAGAACGTGCTGCAGGAGGCGGTGGACAAGAGGTTCAAGGGGCCTCCGGCGCCCGGGGCGAAGCTGGCGGTGCTGATCGACGAGATGAGGATGTTCGTGGACCTGAACAACTCGTCGCAGATCGCACGCAGGGTGATGGAGGACGTGACGCGGGCGTTCTCGGCGCAGGGCGGGGCGGTGTACATGCTGCGCGACGGCGAGCACCAGCTTGCGTACACCTACGGTCACTGGCACGAGAGCGAGGCCGTGATGAGCGCGCCGGTGATCTGCGACGGGCGCGAGTTCGGGGTGATCAAGCTGACGAAGCGGGCCAACGGCGAGGCGTACACGCCGCAGGACGAGGCGACGCTGCGCGAGGTGGTGTCGCTGCTGGCCTGCACGATGGCCGTGTCGACCCCGGAACCGGCGCCTGTCGCGGCACAGTAGGCAGGGCAGAAGGCAGAAGGCAGTAGACGCTGCGTGAGGCGAGAGGGTGGTGTGGTGCCCGCCCTCTCGCCTCTTTGTGTGGGAGGATCTGCGCGCCGGAAGCGATGGCGATCCGAAACGCTGCGGCGCCCGTAGAACGCCCGGCGAATGAATTCGCAGGCTACAAGGACGAAGTCGCCCTACGGCGACTGCGGCCGTGCGCTCCGCGCCGGCCATCTTCGGGTAAGATAGTGCCGGTTCGTGGGCACGGTCTGTGGGAGAAGGAGTCCGGCTTGCGCCGGACCTCGTAAGTGTAGCCCATGGATTTACCCGCGGGGCGTTCTTGATGCACCGCAACCTTCGGGACCGTTATCCCATCGAGACGGCCGGTGCAGGCCCGGGCTGCCTGCTACGCTCCCGGCTTGCGGTAGCTGATGCCCTTCGCCTTCGCGAGCGCCTCGAGGGTGTCTTCCACGCTCATGAGGACCGTTGTCTCGACCCTGGACAGGGCGCCGCCTGCCGCGATTGCGAGCACGACGCCGCTCGCCGAGACGTTGTCGGGCGCCTCGTAGATGGCGTAGCCGTCGTATTCGCCGAAGCCATACCAGAAGCCGTGCAGGGAGCCCCCCACCTGTTCGATGTAGGCGCGCGCTGCATCGCGGCGGTCTTCGGGGTTCTGAATCAGCCGCGACCACGTCTCAGGCGTGTAGCTGAAGCGCATGAGATAGAGAGACATTTGCTCCTCCTGACTGGGGGTTTGTGACAACCTGGCTGCCCGGGCCGCGTTTCGCGGGAATGTCCCGCCGGGCCATGACGCCCCTCCGATGGGATGTCGCGGGCATTATACCACCTGTGCGGCGGCCGGCCTCTCTCGACTTGTGCTCGCTCGGC
>DASTEB010000586.1:0-4634 GCA_035710025.1 Chloroflexia bacterium | reverse complement strand
CTCCTGCGCTACCGCACCTTCACCACCGCCATCTACAACCAGTTCACCGGCGACATCGACCGCTCCGGCGCGGCGGCCCTCAGCTTCGTTCTGCTGCTCGTCGCCCTGCCCCTTCTCGTGGGCGAGGCGTGGTTCAATTCGCGCGGGCGGCGCTACACCGCCGGGCAGGGTTGGAAGCCGCGCAAGCCCGCGCCGCTCGGCCGGTGGAGGGTGCCCGCGCTGGTGCTGGTCGGCCTCGTGGCGCTGCTCTCGCTCGTAACCCCTATGATCGTGCTTGGCGGTTACAGCCTGCAAGGCTGGCTCGCGCCGACCGGGGTCGACCGTATCTGGAGCGCCGGGGGCGAGAACGTTATGCGCTACGGGCTTAACAGCCTGATGGTGGCGGGGCTTGCAGCTACGCTGGCGATGGCGCTGTCGTTCGCGCCCGCGCTGCTCGCCGCCCGTTACCCGAAGGGCGTGTCGCTCTTCGTGACGGGTCTCGCCAAGGCGGGCTACGCGCTCCCCGGCCTGATCGTGGGCCTGAGCCTGGTGATGCTGTTCAGTGGGTGGGCGCCCGCCATCTACGGCACGGTCGTCGCGCTGGTGCTCGCCTTCGCAATCCGCTTCCTCCCGCAGGCGATCACAGCGGGCGAAGCCGCCTTCAAGCAGGCGCCGCCGTCGCTGGAGCAGGCGGCGCGCTCGATGGGCCGCACGCCGTGGCAGGTGTTCCGCGAGGTGACGCTGCCCGTGGCCGCGCCGGGCATTCTGGCCGGGTGGGCGCTTGTGTTCCTCACGGCCATGAAAGAGCTTCCCACTGCCATCCTGCTGCGCCCGCCGGGCTTCGACACGCTGCCCGTGCGCATCTGGGCGGCAACGGGCGAGTCGGTTTACACGCAGGCCGCGCCTCCCGCGTTCCTGCTTGTCGTCATCACGGTTATCCCGGTCGCGCTCCTCTACTCCCGGAGCAAGATCGGCATCGAGAAGGTCATAACATGAGCGACGTAGTAATCAGCCTGCGCAATATCACCAAGACGTACCCCGCGAACGGCCGCGGCCCCGGCAGCGAAGCCGCCGCCGTGCAGTCGCTATCGCTCGACGTGCGGAAGGGCGAGATTATGGCGCTGCTCGGCCCGAGCGGCTGCGGCAAGACCACCACCCTGCGCCTGATCGCCGGGCTTGAGCGTCCCGACCGGGGTGAGATCGTGCTGGGCGGGCGCACGGTGGCCGGGCCGTCGCAGTGGGTGCCCCCCGAGAAGCGCGGCATCGGCCTCGTCTTCCAGGACTACGCGCTCTTCCCGCATATGACCGTGGCGAAGAACATCGCATTCCCGATCAACGGTATGTCCGCTCGGCAGAAGTCGGCTCGGGTGGAAGAGATGCTGAGGCTGGTGCAGCTTGAGGGTCTGGGCGGGCGGTACCCGCACGAGCTGTCGGGCGGACAGCAGCAGCGCGTGGCCCTCGCCAGGGCGCTCGCCCCCAGCCCCGCGCTCGTGCTGCTCGACGAGCCGTTCAGCAACCTCGACGCCGACAGCCGCGCGGCCATGCGCGGGCAGGTACGCTCGATCCTGAAGGAGATCGGCGCGACGGCGGTGTTCGTCACGCACGACCAGGAGGAAGCGCTGTTCATGGGTGACCGCGTGGCCGTGATGAACCGGGGCCGGATCGAGCAGGTAGGCACGCCCGAAGAGTTGTGGGCCAACCCCACGACCCGCTTCGTGGCCGAGTTCCTGGGCCTGCCGTGCTTCCTGCCCGCGCTCGTCACCCAGTTCGGCCTGCAGACCGAGATCGGCCTGCAAGCCCAGCCGTGCCCGCTGCCCCTTGGCGCTCACCTCGACCTGCTTGTGAGGCCCGACGACCTCGCGGTGACGCCCGACCCGAACGGCAACGGCCGCGTGGTTCGTGCCATCTTCCGGGGCATGGACTACCTGTACGACATCGAGCTGCCCTCGGGCCACGTCGTGCAGACCCTCGGCCGCCATAACGACGCGATGCCGATGGGCGCAAGGGTGCGCGTCGAGCTTGACCCCGGTCACCACCTCAGCTGCTTCCCTTGCAAGGCGGGCTGCGGCGGCGAGTTCCCGCACATGCCCTGCCTGGTCGCCAACAACATCGCCCGCATCCGCGAGATAGCGGCGGCTCAGAAGCTGTAGCCGCTTCCGCTATGCCCCGACCGCTCCGGCCTGAGGCCGGGTGCTCGGCCCGCCTGACTTCTGAGCGAAGGGGCCGGGCACGTTCATCTCCCGCACGGCCGGGTTGAATTGCAGGACAAGGGTCAGCACGAGGTAGCTCGCGGCGTAGATGAACAGCGTGGCCCGCAGGCCGATCCACTCTATCACCCAGCCCGACAGCGCCATGCTGAGCGGCGCCGCGATGTAAGCCCCGGCCGAAACCGTGCCCAGTATACGCGCCCTCATCATGGGCGGCACGCGCTCCTGTATGACCGTGCGTATCAGCGGGTTGATCGGCCCGGCCGCAACTCCGGTTACGATCGCACCCAGCGTGACGATGGGCTGTCCGGGCAGAGCCACGAGCACCCACAGGGGGATGGCCATGCCAACGAACGCCAACACGAAAGTTGCCCGCCGCGAAAACCTGTGCCCGAGCACGCCGTACAGCACCGCGCCCGCGAATGCCCCGGCACCGAACCCGCCCATGATGAGGCCGAGGTCGACCGAGCTGCCCAGGATGTCGCGGGCGTACACCGGCATCACGACGCTGAACATAGGGGAGTCGAGGAAGTTGGTGATCATCACCGTGACCACCAGCGTGACCAGCAGGCGGCTGCTCGCGATGAACTTCAGCCCGGCTTTCAGATCGCCCATATAGGTGCCGCGTTCTTCCTCGACCGCCGCCGCGAGCTTCACCAGCGGCACCAGCAGGCCGACCATGCCCGCCGACAGAGCGAACGTGACGGCGTTGAGCCACAGCACGTTGGCCGCGCCCATTGCCGCGACAAGCACCCCGCCGAGAGGGGCGCCAAGCAGGAACGACGCCTGGAACACCGCCTGCGCCGCCGCGTTGGCCTTCTCCAGGCGCATTGACGCCATCTCCGATAGCTCCGGCACGATGGCCGCGCGAGCCGTCGAGCCGGGGGCGTCGAGCAGCGCGCCGAGAAACACCAGCGCGAGCAGGTGCCAGAACTCAAGCCCCACGGTGACGTAAAGCAGGGGAATCAAGGCCACCGTCACGCCGCTCAGCACGTCGGAGATGACGCTGGCGCGCTTGTGGCCCAGGCGGTCCACGATGACGCCGCCAAAGAACGCGGCAGGTATGGCGGCCACCGCCGAGAAAAACGCTGTCACACCCGCCATGGCGGGGCTTCCGGTGGTCTCCAGCACGAACCAGGGTATAGCCACCAGGGTGACAACGTTGCCCACGGTGGAGATGGCATTCGCCGCCAGCAGAGCGAGGATGGGTATGCGATTCCTCACGGGCCCGTGCCTCTCGCGCTGCGGTCGCTTCTTGCTCGCCCGTGCCCGGTTATTCGCGGGCCAGGGCGTCTACATAGTGCACCCGCCGCGCCGGGCTGTCAATACTTCTCGACGGAATCGGCCGCCGACTTTGACACCCGCCACGCACTCGGGTATAATCCCCACACACCCTAACAAGCGTTTGTTTTAGTAGAACGACATGGCAATTCACCGCAAAGAACAGATCTATTCCACCGCCCGATCCCTCTTCCGCGAGCGCGGCTACCCTGCCACCACCGTGCGCGACATCGCGCGCGAGATGAACATGCAGGCAGGGTCGCTGTACGCGCACATCGAGTCGAAAGAGGATGTGCTGTGGGAGATCGTGAACCAGGCGGCAGACAGCTTCCTCGCGGCCGCCGAGCCTATCGCCGCGTCCGACCTGCCTGCGCCCGAAAAGCTGCGCGCCCTGGTGCGTACGCACGTCACAGGGCTTGCCGAGCGGCTTGACGAGGCGACCATCTTCCTGCAGGAGTGGAAGTTCCTCAGCGAGGAGCGCAAGCAGTCGGTGGCCGAGCGCCGCCGCCGCTACGAATCGCTGTACCGCCAGGTGGTCGAGGATGGCATCGCCTCGGGCGAGTTCGCCCCCACCGACCCCAAGATTGCGACCTTGCTTGTGCTGTCGGCCGTCAACTGGATGCCCCAGTGGTACGACCCCGCAGGCCCCCTCACGCCCGTCGAGGTGGCCGACAGCTTTGCCGAGCTAGTGCTCAAGGGGCTGCAGCCCCGCCAACAGAAGGAGGCGTAATGGAAGACCAGGACCGCATTGACGAGTTTACGGCCTACGTCCAGAAGGGCGGCAAGGTCGAACCGGGTGACTGGATGCCCGATGAGTATCGCAAGTTAGTCCTCAAGTTCGTCGAAATGCACGCCAACTCCGAGTTGATGGGCGTGCTGCCCGAGCGCGAGTGGATCAATAAGGCCCCCAATCTCAAGCGCAAGCTGGCCCTCACGGCTAAGATTCAGGACGAGGCCGGGCACGCCCAACTGCTGTACCGCGTGGCCGAGGACCTGGGCAAGAGCCGCCACGAGATGCTGAACGATCTGATGGACGGCAAGACCAAGTTCCACAACGTGTTCCACTACCCCACATTCAACTGGGGCGATGTGGCCGTGATCGCGTGGCTGGTGGACGCCGCGGCCATCCAGTCGCAGAAGGCGCTGCTCGATTCGTCCTACGCGCCG
>DASTEB010000585.1:0-5974 GCA_035710025.1 Chloroflexia bacterium | reverse complement strand
GGCCGCCGCCGTGGTCGTTCAGCGTCACCCAGATGTTGATCGGGCTGGACTGGCTGACGTTCTGCACCGCGAACGTGGTGAGCCGGCCGCTGCCGCCCGCGTCAGGCCGGTGGACCACCGGGAAGTGCAGACGCTGGTCGGGGTTCTGGGTGGCGGCGTAGAGCGAGGTTGTGCTGACCGAGCCGTTGGTCGTGACGCTGCGTATCACGGCGGCCGGGAACTGGTCTGACGTGATGACGGCGGTGCCCTCGAAGCCGCCCGGAAGGACCGACTGCGGGTCAACGACGGCCGAGCCGTAAAGTGGCAGGTTCACCACCTGAGAGGCTACCTGAGTGCCGCCGGGGTTGTAGTAGGCGACGGTCACCTGGGCGGCGGCGCAGCAAGGGTTCTGGACGTAGAGGGTGGGGCTGCCGTTCGCGCCGAAGTTGCGAACGAGCGGCAGGTTGACCGAGTGCTGGTAGCCTTGTCCCTCGCCGTTATAGGTATCACTTCCAAGTTGAGGGTCAAGCTCGTAGGCCGTGGCGACGAGGTGGAGGCTGCCCGCGACTACCGCGCTGCCCTGGAAGCCGGGCGGCGGGCCGGGAGGCGAGCCGGGCAGGAGCGGATCTACCAGCGTGGAGCCGCGGGGCGTGAGGCTCAGGGGCGTGGTGGCGACGGCGGTGCCTGCCTGGTTGTAGTAGGTGATCGTGCCGGACGCGGCATGCACGCTCGTGTTCTGCACTGCGATGCGCGTGCGGTGGGTGCCCTGGTTGGTGACGAGCGGGAGCCAGGTAGTCAGGCTGCCCTGGTCGTGCCCGGTGTAGGTCACCTGCTCGGCGGCCGACAGGATTCCGGCCTGCGTGACCGCTGCGGCCAGCGGGCCGTTCGACACGATGCGCGCCGCGCCGGAGAAGTCGCCGCTGCCGGGAGGCACAGGGCCGGACCAGCCGCCGTAGGGCGGGATCGTGACAGCCTGAGTCGAGGCGACGGTGCCGTTCGGATTGAGGTACTCGATGGTGGCCGAGTAGGAGCGGGTGCAGGGCGGGTCGCCGCCGGGGGCGTAGGCGGTGCAAATGTAGCGCAGCGAGAGCATAGTCGTCTCGCCGCCGCTGCGGCGCACGCTCGGCAGGTAGATGGGCGCGGTGCCTCCGTTTGCGGGCAGCTCGCCGATTACCACGGGGGCGTCAAGCTGCTGCTGGGTGGTGTTGTAGTCGATGGTCATGGGGCTGCCGTTGTTGAAGGTGCTCTCCATCCAGCCGTAATAGTGGGCGCCGTAGTAGTCGAAGCCGAGGCCGCTCCAGATACCGGGCTGCAGGAACTGGCCGAAGCCCATGAACTTGAGCGAGGCCCCGCCGACCGTGGCGTACTGCGCGGGCGCATAGGTGTGCACGGCCTGGGCGAAGCGGGCGAAGAAGGCGCGCATCTGCTCGACGTCGACCGGCTCGGTCACTGTGGGGTTCTGGCCGGTGTAGGGGTTGATGTTGAGCGCCCACTCCGGCTCGTTCATGATCTCCCAGCCGACTATAAAGGGGTTGGAGGCGTAGCGCTGGAGCATGGGGATGAGGGCGTTATTGAAGAAGGTGTCCTGCGCGCCGCCGGGGGCGGTGTCGGTCACGAGGTTGCGGTGGCCGCCCGCGAAGATCATGCACTGCTGGCCGCCGTCGGGAGCCGAGCCGGGGAGCCAGCCGCGAGGCGCCGCAAGGGCGCGCTCCACTTGCGAGAGGAATGCCTGGCGCGCGGCGGGAGGCAGGGTAGCGGCCGCGGCGTAGGCATCGGCCAGGCCCGCACCGCCACACAGCCAGTTGGCCTGCATGAAGGCGAGGAAGTCCCACAGTGTCCAGATGATATAGATGTTGTGCCGCGCGGCGATCTCCATCACCTGGTCCATGTGGTTGTAGAAGCCGGCGTCGAAGCCGGTCACGCGGCGGTTGAAGTCGAACTCGGGCGCGCCGCGGCCGTCGCCGAAGAGGAACCAGCGGATGACGTGCACGCCCCCGGCGCGCATCCGGGCGAAGTCGGCGTCGAGGGCAGCGTAATCGAAGGCGGTGCTGTAGGCCCAGGTGCAGTCCGAGTCGACGGAGGAAAGGGTGGCGACGTCGCCGCCGTAGTATCCGTAGAAGGGGTAGTTAACGCCGGAGAGGAAGTAGCTGCCGTCGCGCCAGGGGATGCGGCTGCCGCGGGCGAGGTCGGGCGAGGACTTTCCCGGCTCGTTGGCCGAGGCGCTGCCGCCGGGGGCAAAGCCCGCGGACAGTCCGGCGGCCGAGAGAACAGCGACGAGCAGCACAATCACAAGGGGCGTAGCGACCCGAAGGCTGCGCCGCGGTGTGGGTGTTGTTGGCATTCGCGATTCCTCTCTACGTGCCGCTCTAATTGCAGCCGCGTGCAGTGCGGCCGGTACGCCAATAGCGCCGGCCGGAGCAATTGACTGGTGATCCGGGGCTGTGCGGGCCAGCCGGGAAGACAGGTGGCGTGCTGTACGCTACCGAAGATTACCACATTTCGCGCCGCCGGGGCGGGCGATTCACAGCCTAGCGGTTGCCGAGGATGCGCCTCCCGAACTGGCCCAGGAGGATGTCGTACGGAGGCGGGTTCTCCGGGTGCCACTCGAAGCGTGCGCGCTCGAAGTACTGCACGACGTACTCTTTGCCGTCCTCCAGCCTCTCGGCGAACTCCTCGCTGATCGGGTAGCCGAACTGCGGCAGGCCTCCGTTGGCGTTCCAGTAATTCAGGAAGCCGCCGCCGAGGTTGTGCCCGGTCTCTGGGAAGTAGCGGGCGCCGGGGATGGGCGGCGCGGGCGGGTCGGCCGGGTGGATCAGGCGCCCGAACTGCCCGAGGAGGACGTCATAGGGAGGCTGGTTCTCGGGGTGGTGCTCCATGCGCACGCGCTCGAAGTACTGCACGGTGTAAGGCTTGCCGTCCTCCAGCACCTCGGTGAAGGCGTCGCTGATGGGGTAGCCGTTGATGGGAAGCTGGCCGTGGTTGTTCCAGTAGGACAGGAACGGCTCGTTGACGCACTTGCCGGTCTCGGGGAAGAGGCGGCCGGCGCACTGGCCGGAGGGCGGGGGCACCGGAGCGGGGCCGGGGCCGGGCTGTGGCGCGCTGCCGCCGTACACTCGCTGGATCATCTCCCCGGCCCAGAGCCTGCGGTACTCCGAGAGGCCCGCCTGGGTCAGGTTGAGTCCGTCCTCGGCGATCTGGTCTTGATGCGCCCCGAAGTGGGCCCAGAAGTCGGGGCCGCGCACGATCTGCGGGTAGGCAGCGTAGAGCCGGTCGATCTCGGCGTTGAGGCGCGGGGCGTTGGCCTGAATCTTCTCGGTGCGGCCCCACGGTATCTTGGGCACGACGGGCACCTTGCCGGCCGCGATCACGGCCTGGACCATCTGCTCGTAGTTCTTGTAGAAGTCTGCCGGAAGCTCGGGCTTGCCCGCGTCGAAGAAGTCGGCGTCGGTGGTGCCGAAACTGATCGCGACGAAGCGGCCGGGGAAGGCGGCGAGCCACTCAGCCATGAGGCGCGCGCCGTCGCCGCTCTGCACGAAGCTGGTGCCTCCGCTTTCCTGCGCCGGGTAGTACTGCGGGCGAGATGTATTGACGAGCTGGCTGAAAGTGCCGATGCCGCGGTGATCGTGGTTCATGGCGCCGGCGGAAATGTAGTCGCCGTAGAAGATCCAGCTGTCCTGCACGCCCTGCGAGGCGTCGTGCACGTCCATGTTGAGGGCGACGTCGCGGTTCAGGTCGTCGCCGATGACGGCGGTCACGTTGATCCTGACCCAGTTGTAGCCGCCGAGGTTGAGGGCGTGCTGGCGCGAGTGGTACACGTTGCCCTCGACGCGGGCGAGCACGTCCCAACCGCCGCCGGGAACGGAGCCGCCGGCCGCGCGGTTAGCTTCGATGGTGTAGTTGGCGGGCAGGTTGTATGCGCCCTGCTTTGAGAGGGTGTGGTCGTAGTCGGCGGTGATGGGGTCGTTGTACCAGGCGAGAAGGACGCTGCCTCGCTGCGCGGGCGGGACGCCGGAGAGGTCGTAGGCGAGCCAGGCGGGCGCGCCGCTCGAGCGCCAGTAGCCTGTATAGTCGTTATCGTTTGCCAGGCGCGCCGGCTGGCTGCGCTCGGACGAGGCGTGTGCGGGTACGCCCCGGCTGATCACGGGCATCGGCGCGGGCGCGGCAACCTGCGCGGCGGACGCTGAGGGCGCCTGCTGCGCGGGCAGCACGGGAAGAAGTAGAGCGAGACAGACGAAGGCCGTTAGCAGCCTCGCGACTGCGCGCCGGTCTGATGCCGAAACTCCGGCCGGGCCGCGGCCAGGAACGCCGGACACGGCGGAGCGGCCGGCCCCGTAACGACTCGCCGGCCCACCATGAGGGCCGAGGTTCCACTTCGACATGGTCTGCCTCCCACTGCCTGACCGAAAGCCAGGCGCTATGCAAAGTTGAGACGGTCTGCGCGCGCCTGCCAGGCGTGCCGGGCACGCGCCACTGACGCTTTTGCATTTTGCGTGCCATAGTATTGGGAGGAGGAGGAGTGGCGGCCGCTGATGCCGGGTGACAAGGGACGTCCCGGCATCTTGCGCCGGCCCAGTGCGTCTAGTAACACTTGCCCTCCACGACCGGGCGTGATACAGTTGTCCCGGTAACGCTCCATCTCTGAGGGGAGGCATTCGCGCATGGTCGAACTCATATTGAGGAGTCACTAGAGTGATAGACATCCTGGGCAACGACACGACCAGGGCCGAGGTAGTCTGGGTCCAGTAGGGAGCGGACAGGAACACAGCCATGCCTCATGCGTCCGCCCGGCAAGGTCCGCCTGAGCCGAAGCACACGTACAAGGTGTTTGTTGACGACAACTTTCACTACATGGACGAGAGTGAGCGGTACGCGCATGGGGAGTTCGACGGCTGCGAGAGCGCGATTGAGGCCTGCAAGCGAATCGTTGATGCGTTCTTCCTCTCCTACGACCTGGAGAGGGCAACACCGGAATACCTGTGGCAGCAATACGCTTTCTTCGGAGAAGACCCATTCATCGTGTCCACAGACTCGAATTGCCGGTTTTCGGCGTGGGATTACGCAAGCCGGCGCTGCCGTGAGCTTGGCAACGTGCAAAATGAAGAGGCGCGCGAGTTATGATGCGCATGCGGCTTCCGTCACTTACGGAGGAAACAACAATGCCTACATCCGCTGAGACGTTCGTTCAGGTTGTGCAGCTGGAGAAAGGGAAGCTGCTCTTCCTCGCCGTGCTCAATGAGGAGCAGCTTGAGGCCATGTACGAGCACTTCGAGCCTGTATCCAGGACGTGGCGAGGGCAGTTCCAGTCGATGGCAAAAGCGATCGTCCGGGCGTGCGCGAGCCGGATAGGCAAGACGTCCTGAAATAGCACGCGAATATTGCTAGGCGGCTCAATGAGGCGTGGGCGATGCGGCGCGGCGCGTTTGTCCTCCCACGCCTGTTTCTGGTATAATTGGAGGCACGCACGGCGCGTTCGTCTAGAGGCCTAGGACATCTCCCTTTCAAGGAGAAGATCAGGGGTTCGAATCCCCTACGCGCTACCGAAAAGAGGCTCCGAATTCGCTCGGGGCCTCTCTTGTTTTGTGTGAGCGGAAGCTAGAAGGTCTCGGTAAAGCCTGCTTTGCCGGGACCTTCCCAGAAGTGGTCCAGCGTCCAGATGACTTCCTGGTCGCCGATGGCGGGGTAGTGGGTGTAATAGTTAGCCACCAGGAAGTCGTCGGCGGTGCTGATCTCGAGGGCGAGCAGGTCGTCCACGTAGTCGCGCACGCGCTCGAGGCCGTTGAGCGAGGCGACCGGCACGGCCACCACCACGCGGTCAGGCTCCATCTTACGGGCCGAGATGATCGCACCCATGATCGTGTAGCCTGTGGTGAGGCCGTCGTCCACCACAATGGCGGTGTGGCCGTGGAGCGAAGGGTATGGGCGGCCGCGGCGGTAGCGCTGCATGGCGCGCTGGGCGTCGGCCCACTCTGGGATGGATATCTGCTGGACAGCCGCG
>DASTEB010000584.1:0-3186 GCA_035710025.1 Chloroflexia bacterium | reverse complement strand
AACACCATCAGCGGGCGCTCCATCTACGCCATCGGCGGCAACGAGTCGGCCGCCCGCCTGACGGGCATCCACGTCAACCGCACACGCCTGATCGCGTTCGTGCTCGCCGGGCTTAGCGCGGCCATCGCCGGTGTGCTCATGACCGCGCGGCTCGACTCCGGCTCGCCCAATTACGGCGCGGGCATGGAACTCGACGCCATCGCCGCCGCTGTCATCGGTGGGGCGAGCCTGGCGGGCGGCTACGGCAACATGGTGTCCACGCTGTTCGGCGCGCTGACGGTGGCCGTGGTGCAGAACATCCTCAACCTGCGGGCTGTGCCCACTGCCTGGCAGAACATCACGCTCGGCTCGATCATCGTGCTGGCCGTGGCCATCGACATGTGGCGCAACGATATCGCCCGCTTCGTGGGCAAGTTGTTCGGCCGGGGCAGGCGGCCAGAGCGGGTGGAGCGCCCGATGACTCCGCCTGCCCCGGGTGGGGAATAAGAGGAACGGAAAGGAGACAGAGGCAAGATGTATACACACGGACGAAAACAGGGCTGCCGCATCAGCCTGGACTACACGTATAAGGGGATGCGTGTAGCCTTCCTGGAGAATGAGCAGGTACGCGTGGGCGTGCTGCTCGACAAGGGCGCGGATATCTTCGAGTTCACCTACAAGCCGCGCGACCTCGACTTCATGTGGCAGTCGCCCATAGCGATGCGCAAGCCCTTCGTCGCCACGAGCGCGCTGCCCGAGGGCGCGTTCCACGACTACTATTACGGTGGCTGGCAGGAAGTGCTGCCCTCGGCGGGCTGGGCCACCGAGCCGTACATGGGCACCTACCAGGGCCTGCACGGCGAGGTATCGCTGCTGCCCTTCGAGGCCCACATCGAGGAGGACAGCCCGGACGTCGTTTCGGTGCGCACCTCGGTGCGCCTGTACCGCACGCCGCTCGCTCTGGAACGCACCATGTCGCTGCGCCGCGGCGTGCCCGCGCTGTTCATCAAGGAGAGGCTTACCAACGAGTCGCCCGCGGAATTCGCCATCATGTGGGGGCACCACCCGGCGTTCGGCGAGCCGTTCCTGGACGACAGCTGCGTGGTGAGCGCGCCCGCGAAGAAGGTCGAGGTGGCGGGCTACCACAAGAACGGCCTGTGGGAGCCGAAGGACGGCTACGACTTCCCGATGGTGATCAACCGCCGCACGGGCGAGCAGCAGGACATCACCCGCGTGCTTGGGAAGGACACGAAGTCGGTCGACGTGGTGTTCTTCAAGGAGCTTGACGAGGGTTGGTACGGGCTGACCAACCGCCGCATGGGCGTGGGCTTCGGCATGGCCTGGGACAACGCCCTGTTCAAGTACCTGTGGATGTGGCAGGTATACGGCGGCCACGACGACTACCCCTGGTACGGGCGCACCTACAACTGCGCGCTCGAGCCTTTCACCGGATACCCGCCGGGAGGCATCAAGAACGCCATCGACAACGGCACCGCCCTGTTTATGAAGGCCGAGCAGACTATCGAGACGGAACTCACGGCGGTGGCCTACGAGGGCGAGGGCGTCAAGCGGGTAACGCGCAAGGGCGAAGTCGAGCAGTAACCGGGCGGGTCCGGCGCAGCGCGAGGAGAAAGGCACTATGGACAACAGCGCGATACAACGGATCGTGGACGGCGGGGTGGTCGCAATCATGAGGGCCAAAAGCTCGGACCAACTCCTGGAAGCCGCCGAGGCGGTACGCGAAGGGGGTGTGACAGCCATCGAAGTCACCATGACAACCCCCGGCGCGCTGCAGGTGATCGAGCAGGCGGTGGCTCGCTACGGCGAGCACGTGCTGTTCGGAGCGGGTACGGTGCTCGACCCTGAGAGCGCGCGTGCAGCGATACTGTCGGGCGCGCAATTCGTCGTCGCGCCCGCACTCAACGTGCAGACCGTGGAGCTGTGCAAGCGGTACGGCATCCCTGTTATGCCGGGCGCGTTCACCCCGACCGAGATACTGACCGCGTGGCAGGCGGGCGCCGACTTCATCAAGGTGTTCCCCGCGAGCATTGGCGGCCCGGCGCTCATCAAGGCGCTGAAGGCGCCGCTGCCCCAGGTCAGGATGGTGCCGGTGGGCGGGGTTGACCTGAACACCACGGCCGACTTCATCCGCGCCGGGGCCGACCTGGTCGGCGTGGGCGGCGAGCTTGTCAACCAGAAGCTGCTGGACGCGCGCGACTTTGCAGAGATCGCCGAGCGAGCTCGCCGCTTCCGCGAGGAGGTCGCGAAAGGAAGGGGCCAACCATGATCGAGCGTCACGTCACCTTTGACGTATTGCCGGAGCACGAGATCGACTTCGAGCGGCTGTTCGTGGCCGAGTACCGCCCGGCCATGTCGAGCATGCCCGGCTTCGAGAAGGTCGAGCTGCTCCGCGACACGGAGCACCCCAGCCGGTACCAGATGGTCATCCGCTTCGACACGCCGGAGCACGCAGCGAACTGGCGGGCCTCGGAAGTCCACAAAGCAATCCAACCCCGCATCAAGGCGCTCTATTCGGGCAGCACCCTGACCGTGTACGACGTCGTCGCGTGAATCGGAACTCTGAATCGAAACGCAAAGGCGCAAAGACGCAAAGGTTTTTGTTGTTTTAGCCACGAAGAACACGAAGGAGCTCGAAGGACACGAAGATTGTTCAGGTTTGGCATCGGTGCTCAGACAGCCATAGCGCAACCCTTCAAACCTTTGCGTCTTTGCGCCTTTGCGTTTCAAGAAAGGAAGAAATACATGCGCAAGATTATCAACCGGCGGGAGGCCGGGCCGGACCCCGAGGTATTGCAGGGCTTTCGAGACCTGCTGAAGGTATACAGCCCGTCGTGCGTGGTGGCCGACGCGCAGGAGCGCGCAGGTGTGATGCGCTCGTTCTTGCGGCCGCTGACCACCGACACGCGCTTCTGCGGCCCCGCGCTGACCGTGAGGCTGGAGCCGGGCAACCAGGTTGACTGCCTGGACGCGCTTGCCGTCGCGCAGGAAGGTGACGTGGTGGTGGTGGACGCGGCGGGCGAGACCGAGACGTCAATCTGGGGCGGGCTAATGTCGGGGCTGTGCAAGATGAAGGGAGTGACGGGCGCGGTGGTTGACGGCGCGATCCGCGACACCGACGAGACGCGCGACCTCGGCTT
Organism: Chloroflexia bacterium; assembly: GCA_035710025.1. Taxonomy (GTDB): domain Bacteria; phylum Chloroflexota; class Chloroflexia; order QHBQ01; family JADMIH01; genus JADMIH01. The sequence goes on along the minus strand of DASTEB010000584.1, from coordinate 49 downwards.
CCAGATCTTCTCCAAAGCCATCGTGCCCCGCTCCACTCACACTCCCTAC
>DASTEB010000583.1:0-3701 GCA_035710025.1 Chloroflexia bacterium | reverse complement strand
ATAATGTCCCGACGACCTGAAGTATGACGTATGACGTATGACGTATGACAACCTCCAACCTGGACGCCGTATCAACGTGATCGGTAGTACCGGCTCGGGCAAGACGACGATGGCCCGGATGCTGGCCGAGCGCCTCGACCTGCCCCGCGTCGAGCTTGACGCCCTCCACTGGGGCCCCAACTGGATCGAGGAGCCGGACGACCTGTTCCGCGAGCGAACTGACCTCGCCCTGCGCGGCGACGCCTGGGTGGTGGACGGCAACTACGCGGTCGTGCGGGATATCGTCTGGTCGCGAGCCGACACGGTGGTGTGGCTGGACTACGACCTGCCGGTGATCATGTGGCGGCTCACCCGAAGGCTGTTTCGCCGGGCAGTGCTCAAAGAGGAGATCTGGCACGGCAACCGCGAGAACCTGCGCACCCACTTTATGACCAGAGACAGCCTCTACGTGTGGGCCTTGCAGACCTACCGCCCGCGGCGCCGCCAGTACCCTGCCCTTCTGGCCCTGCCCGAGTACTCCCACCTGACGGCAATCCACCTGCGCTCGCCCGGCGAAGCGCGGCGCTGGTTCGCAACAGTGGCGAAGGACTAGGCCCGGGACCGAATGGCCGCCGGGCCTCGCGCCTCACATTGTTGTCATGACAACAATCACGGCCGGTAGAGCCATGCTCCGCTGGTTGACATGAAACGGCTGTTGTTGCCGCCGGTCATCAGCACCGACCCGTCGGGCAGCAGGCTCGCCGCCTGGAAGAAGTACATGCCGGAGTCGACCCCGCCCTCAAGGCGGCTGAACTCGCCCGCCCGGGAGTCGTACATCTCCACCGCTTCCGCGCCGCCCGAGATGAGCACCCGCCCATCGGGCAGCAGCACCACCGAGTCGAGGATCTTGTACCGCGCCACCGCGAGATTGCCCGCCGGATTGAACTTGCCGCTGGCCGGGTCGTACAGCTCGGCCGCGGCGTACAGCCCCTGCAACTGGCGCTCGTCCGAGCCTGCCACTACGAGCACCTTGCCGTCGGGCAGGAGCACCGCCCCGTGCTTATAGCGGTTCACGGCCATGCTGCCGGTGGGCGTGAAAGTGTTGGTCGCAGGGTCGAATATCTCGGCGCTCGACAGCACTTCCATCGGCCCCCAGTCAGGCTCGGCTATGCCGCCGCCCGCGATAAGCACCTTGCCGTCGGGCAGCACGGTCATGGTGTGGTTGGCGCGTGCCGCGGTCATGTCGCCTATCTTCGTGAACTGCCCGGTCGCCGGGTCGTAAAGCTCGGCCCCGGCCACCAGCTTGCCGAAGTACCCGCCCGTCACGAGCACCTTGCCGTTGTTCAGCAGCACCGCGGCAAATGGCTCCTGGCGGTTTTCGTTCATGCTGCCTGTCGGCGTGAAGGTGTTGGTCGCAGGGTCGAATATCTCGGCGCTCTTGCCTCCGTCGCCCGCCGACCCGCCGATGATGAGCACCTTGCCGCTCGGAAGGAGAACCGCCTCGCCGCACACTCGATCGTCGCTCATGTCGGCGATGCGTGAGAACCGGCGCGTGGCCGGGTCGTACAGCTCAGCGCTCCTGTTGTTCTGGCCGCCCCGCGCCGACCCGCCCGTGATGAGCACCTTGCCGTTGGGCAGCACCGTCTGCGTGTGGCAGGCCCGCGCAACGCTCATCGAGCCGATCTTCACTACGCTCCCGCTGCCGGAGGCCTGCTCCGGTTGCCCGGTCTGCCCGCCGCTCCCCTGGCCGGTCTTGGCGCGCAGGCGGAAGGTGCCAAGCTGGCTCAGGAGGACGTTGTTGGGCGGGGCGTTCTCGGAGTGCAACTCGAACACCGCCCGCTCGAAGTACTGCACAGTGTATGTCTTGCCGTCGAGTTCGCTCTTCTCGGTGAACTCCTCGGAGATTGGGTAGCCTTGCTGGGCGAGGCCGCCATGCTGCTGCCAGTAGTCGAGGAAGGCGCCGCCCACGGTCTTGCCGGTCTCGGGGAAGAGTCGGGCGCCCGCCTCTTTGCTTGCGGACTGCCCGGGGGCCCCGTCCGGGTACTTCTCCCTGTAGAGTTGCGTGCCCAACAGAGAGAGGAGCACATCGTAGGGTGCGGTGTTCTCGGGGTGCAGCTCGAAAACGGCCCGCTCGAAGTATTGCACGGTGTACGTCTTGCCGTCGGTGGCGCTCTTTTCCTGCATCTCGTCGGAGATGGGGAAACCCTGCTGAGGGAGGCCGCCGTTCTGCTCCCAGTACTGCAGGAAGCGCCCGGCTACCTGCTTGCCCGTCTCGCTGAATAGTCGGGTCTGCGATTGCTGCGCGGGCGCGGCGTCCACCGGCCCTACGACCGTTACAGCCACCAGCGCTGCCAGCGCCCCGATGTGCGCCGAGCGAGGGTTGATGTTGGCGTTCATTGTCGTGTAAGCTCCTTCTGTTTACAGGTTTTGTTGTACCGGCTAGCTGGTATACGGCCTTATTACACCCGTGTGCGGGGGCAGGTTCCCTCCACTGGGGCTGTCTGGGAGACACAGATGGAGCGCAGGCAGGACGGTTTTGTGGTGAGCGACGACCCCGCGCTGGTCGACCTCGACGTGGTGCACGGCTACCTTGTGAGGTCGTACTGGTCTGAGGGCATCCCGCGCTACATAGTGGAGCGGGCGGTCGCCAATTCGATGTGTTTCGGGGTATACGAGGAGGGGTCGGGCAGGCAGGTTGGCTTCGCCCGCGTGGTAACGGACCGCGCCACCTTCGCCTGGCTGGCCGACGTGTTCGTGCTGGAGGAGTACCGGGGCCGCGGGCTGTCCAAGCTGCTCATGGCGACCATCATGGACCACCCCGACCTGCAAACCCTGCGCCGTTTCACCCTCGCGACGAAGGACGCGCACGGCCTGTACGCGCAGTTCGGCTTCACCCCGCTCGACAACCCCGACCGCTTCATGGTCAGGCGCAACTCCGCCGTACACCGCGACGGGCGCTACGTGCTGCCCGATGCCGAAGAATGACCCGGGCTGACGAGACGATCTACTTCTACAGCGTCAAGGAGAAGCCCTACGGCTGCTTCTCCAACTTCTCGCCCCACGGCTTCGAGGCTGACGGCGTGCGGTGGCCGACGAGCGAGCACTACTTCCAGGCGCAGAAGTTCGCGGGCACGCCCCACGTCGAGGAGTTACGGCAGGCGCGCTCGCCCATGATCGCCGCGCGCATGGGCCGGGCAAGGTCGCGCCCGCTGCGGCCCGACTGGAACGAGGTGAAGGACGATATCATGCGCGAGGCGGTGCGGCGCAAGTTCAGGGCGAACCACGACATCCGCGACACCCTGCTCTCGACTGGGGACGCGGAGCTTGTCGAGAAGACCACGCGGGACTACTACTGGGGCTGCGGCACCGACGGCACGGGCAAGAACATGCTCGGCAAGATCCTGATGGAGGTGCGGGAAGAGCTGCGCGGGGGAGGCGATTAGCCCCCTGCCGCGACAGTGTCGGCCGCCCGGGCGGGCTGGAAGATGCGCCCCGCGTCGACCTCGAAGATGGCGGCGCAATCGCGTATGAACTCGCCTCGCGATACGCCGGTGGCCGTGAGCACGCCGCGGTGGTCGAACGCTACCACGCGCACGACTGTTCCGTAGAACGCGTACCACGCGCCCATCACAGCCAGGCGCACGAGCAGGGGCAGGGGACGAAAGGCGCGGCCCAGGTAGTCGCAGTGGAAGGCGACGTGCCCGTCCTCGTCGTGTATTATC
>DASTEB010000582.1:0-2319 GCA_035710025.1 Chloroflexia bacterium | reverse complement strand
CCCTCCTGGGGCAACATGATAGTGGGCGGCATACAGCATGTGGGCAGGCTGACCAACCTCAATCCCTTCGCCGACATACGGGCGTTCCTGTTCCTCCTGCCCACGCTGATGATCTTCATCTCGGTGCTGTGCATCAACTACGTTGGCGACACGCTGCGCGAGATCCTCGACCCGCGCCGATCGGTACAGGTCCGCTAGGGGCAGGCAGGGAGGTCCGGCATGACAACCTACATCATCCGGAGGTTTCTCCAGAGCATCCTGTTCATCGCCGTGGGCACGCTCACGGTGTACACGGTCGTGGTCGTGCTGATGCCGTTCGGGCCGAAGTTCCTGTATGACCGCACGATCGAGCGCTTCCGCGCCATGGCCCCCGACTTCCCAGGCACGCCCCGCAGCCCTGAGACCGACGCGCTTATCGCTGCCTACAAGATCGACAAGCCCTGGCCGCTCAACTTCGCCTACTGGCTATTCGACCCTAACGACACCACACAGCGCGTGCCTCTGACCGACCAGACTGTCCGGAAGGGCATAGATGTTCAGATCGGCGGGTTTCGGCTCAGAGGCTCGGGCATCTTGACGGGCGACCTGGGCATATCGCGCCTGATCGGCCGCGACGAGTACGTGGGCGACCTGATTCAGGAGAACGCGGGCAACACGGTGCTGCTCACGGGCACAGCCCTGGTGCTCACCTTCGCCATGGCGGTGCCGATCGGCGTGCTGGGGGCGGTACGGCGGCGGTCGGCGGTTGCGCACGCGCTTACGTTCGGGGCCATCGCGGGGCGGTCCATCCCGCCGTTCGCGCTGGGCCTTATCTTCGTGATCGTGTTCGCGGTCATCCCCTACCAGTTGAACACGCAGGGCGGCCTGTCGTGGCTGCCCTACTTGCCGCCCGGCGAGCCGTACGACCTGGGCAAGGAGGCCGACTGGGCCAACCGGGCGTACCACCTCGTGCTGCCCGCGGTGACGCTGTCGATCATACAGATCGTGTGGCTGTCGCGCTTCGTTCGCTCGGCCATGCTCGAAGTGCTCGGGCAAGACTACATTCGGACGGCGCGGGCCAAGGGACTGAAGGGCTGGCAGGTGAACTTCAAGCACGCCCTGCGCAACGCCGCGCTGCCCATTATCACCATCCTCGGGCTGATGCTGCCGGGGCTGGTGTCGGGCGCGGTGGTGATTGAGAACGTATTCGGCTACCAGGGGCTGGGCCAGCTTTACTACAAGGCGCTGGGCGGCACGCTCGTGACCGCGGGGGCGCAGGGCTTCGTGCTCGACGAGATACCGCCCATCGGCGGGCCGATCGACTTCCCGCTCGCCCTCGCGCTCACCATCATGCTGATCACGGTCGTGGCGCTGTCGAACATGCTTGCCGACGTGCTGTACGCCTTCGCCGACCCGCGGATTGACCTGACGCGGTAGCGACGTACTACCCGCCAACCCCCCTATCTTCTCATTCCGCACGGCTCCGATGACGTGCTACAATACCCGCATGAGCACGAGCACCACCACCGCCCGTGCGGCGGCCCCCGACGCCCAGGCCGAACAACGATCGGGAGCCTTCGCCCTCAAGCGCGTGCACCTGTGGGCGCTGATCCCTCTGGCAGTCGCGTGGTTCGCCGCCTCCATCGATTTCATCGAGCCGTTCGACTTCTGGTGGAACGTGAAGTCGGGCGAGATCATGGCGCAGACCGGGTGCTTCCTCGCCACCGACGTGCTGGTCTACACACCGGTGCGCGAGCCTTACGCCAACCCCCAGTGGGGCTCGCAGATCATCTTCTACTGGCTGTTCAGCATCTCGCCTTACCTGCTGCTAACCCTGCGCGCACTCATCGTGACGGCCGTGGTGGGCCTGCTGATATGGCTGTGCGTCTGGCGGTCCGGATCGCTGCGGGTCGGGGCGGTCGCGGCGCTAGTCGCGTACCTCACAGGCTGGACCAACTACGGCATGCGGCCCCAGCTGCTCGCATTCATCCCGTTCGTGCTGTATCTGGTGCTGCTCGAGCGCAAGGACGAGCACCCCCGCTGGCTGCCGCTGCTCGTGCCGGTCATGCTCTTCTGGGTGAACGTACACGGCTCGTTCTTCCTGGGCGTGGCGATGCTGGGCATATACGCGCTCGGCACGGTGGTAGAGCGGGCGGGCAGCGCCGAGGGGCGGACGTGGCTGCGTTCCCGGGCAGCGCTGTGGCAGGCCGGGTGGTTCGCCGCGGCGGCGGCCGCCTCGCTCGCCAACCCGTACTTCGCGGGCATCTACCGCTACTTCTTCGCCGCCACCAACGACCCCATCGCCCGCTCGCTCAACATGGAGTGGCAGGGGCCGACGCT
>DASTEB010000581.1:0-3358 GCA_035710025.1 Chloroflexia bacterium | reverse complement strand
CCCGACGTGCTGCTCGTGGCCTACGGCGCGCCCCGGCAAGACCTGTGGATAGCCGAGCACCGGGGCGAGATGCCGGACAGCATCCGGGTGGCGATGGGCGTGGGCGGCGTATTCGACTACCTGTCGGGCCGGGCGAAGCTGGCCCCCGCGCCGATCCGGCGGGTGGGCATGGAGTGGCTCTACAGGCTCGCGACCCAGCCGTGGCGCTGGCGGCGCATACTGCGCGTGTTCGCCTTCGGCGCGCTCGTCCTGCGAAGCGCCGTTATGGGGCGGCTGCGTCGCTAGACGGACAGGGAGGTATATGGCCGAAAACTCGACCCGCATCAACTACCACATCAAAGCGCCGCGCTCCAGAGTGTACAGCGCGCTCATCGACGCAAACGCTGTCGCTCAGTGGATGGTGCCGACCGGCATGACCAGCAGGGTGCACGAGTTCGAGGGCCGCGAAGGCGGCAAGTTCCGCATCTCGCTCACCTACGACGCCCCGGACGCGGTAGGCAAGACCACCGCGCACACCGACACGTACCACGGCCGCTTCGTGAGGCTGGTGCCGGACGAGCAGGTCGTCCAGGCGGTCGAGTTCGAGACGCAAGACCCCGCGATGCAGGGTGAGATGACGATCACGCTCACGCTGGCCGACGCGGACGATGGCGGCACCGGCCTGCTCGCCGCGCACGAGGATCTGCCGCCCGGCCTCTCGCCCGCGGACAACGAGCTTGGCTGGCGGTTGTCGCTCGCGAAGCTGGCCGCGCTGGTTGAAGCGGCATAGCAGCGGCGCTCGGACTGTATTGCACGCGTCAGGTGCCTCATGGACCGCACTAGAGTATACTTAAGGAAGTACGGCTCGCCCTTCGCCCCGGTAGAGAGATAATGGCAGTAAGAGATTTCAACGAATACGACCCCGAGGTTCCGCTATACTGCGCGAACCACCCCGACACGGAAACGTACCTGCGCTGCGGCAAGTGCGAGAAGCCGATCTGTGCGCGGTGCCGCGTCAGCACGCCGGTAGGCTTCCGGTGCTACGAGTGCGCCAACGTGCAGGTGCTGCCCATCTACGCGGTCAGCACCGACGTGTACGTGCGGGCGGGGCTGGCGGGGTTCGTCGTCGCGGCTATCACGGGCGTGCTCATGGGCCTGTTCCCGGCGTTCGAGTTCTGGGCTGCCCTGCTGATGGGCATCGCCGTGTCCGAAGGCGTGGCGCGCGCCGCCAACCAGAAGCGCGGGCCGGGCCTGCGCACCATCGCGCTTCTGTCTATTGTGTTCGGGTTCGCCCTGAGCCGCGTCGTCATCCGCTCGTTCTATCTCCTCATACCGCTCGACGGCATCAACCGGCCGCTCACCGGCGGTCTTGGCCCGCTCAACGCGCTGCCCCTGTTCGAGTTCGTCACGCAGTACACCATCATCTGGCTCGCCCTGGCCCTGTTCCTCGCCTACCAGCGGCTCAAGTAAGGGGCCTGACCCATATGCCCGCATCGCACCACGCACTGGACGAGACGACGCGTACCCGGCTCGAAGCCGTCATGGCGCGCTTCCCCGGCGTGAGCGTGCTCGTAGTGGGCGACCTCATCCTCGACTGGTACACCGTGGGCAGGCCGACGCGCATCTCCCGCGAGGCGCCTATCGCCGTGCTCGAGTACTCGCACGACTACTCCGTGCCGGGCGGCGGCACAAGCCCCGCGTGTACCGTTGCCTCGCTCGGCGGGCAGTCGTACCTCGCTGGCGTGGTGGGCGAGGATGCGTGGGCGAGCGAATTGCGCTCGGTGCTCGCGCGCTACGGCGTGGACACCGGCGGCATGGTGCTCGACCGCTCGCGCCCCACAAGCTGCAAGAAGCGCATCGTCGCCCAGGTCACTTCGACCCTCTACCAGCAGGTGGCCCGCATAGACCATGTAGACCGCACGCCCATTGGCCCCGAGGTCGAAGGGGCGCTTGTGCGGGCAATCGAGCAGTGCCTTCCCGCCTGCGACGCCGTGCTGCTCAGCAACTACCGTAGCGGCACCCTCACCCCCGCCGTGATCGAGCGCACGCGCACGCTGGCCCGCGACCTGGGCAAGATCTCGACCGTTGACTCTCAGGGCGACCTCGAGCTGTTCCACGGCTTCGGCATCGTCAAGTGCAACCAGCCCGAGGCAGAGGAGGCGCTGCGCCGCCCGCTGACCGGCGACGACGAATTCGAGGCCGGTCTGTCCGAGCTTGTGGAGAGGCTAGACGCGCAGGCGGTGATCGTCACGCGCTCGGCCGAGGGGATGTCGGTCATGACGCGGAGCGGGCAGTACTGCCACATACCGGTGACCAACTCGTCCGAGGTGTTCGACGTGACGGGCGCGGGCGACACCGTCATCGCACTGGTCACGCTTGCCGCCGCCGCGGGCGCCGACCTGTTCGACGCCGCGCGCCTGGCCAACTACGGCGCGGGCGTGGTGGTGCGCAAGTGGGGCAACGCCGTGCTGCGCCCCGACGAGCTGCGCGAGGCGCTGAACGAATGACGCTGTTGCCTGGATCCACTACCTCCAAGTCAACACGCCCTCCGCTCCACACCCTTATACCGATGTGGCTTTTCGCGCTAGCCGCGCTGCTTGGCGCGTGTACCGTTGGCGGGGGCGCCGCTCTGTCCGGCGTGTCGGTATCGCCGGGGACGATCACGCCCGGGTCGAGCGGCATCGGCAAGGCGCCCGGCGTTGCCCAGGTCGGCTACACGCTTGGCGAGCGCACGCACGTCACAGTGACGCTAGGTGGACCGGTGCAGGCGGCGTTGTTCTCGGGCGAGCAAGGGCCAGGGCCTCACCTCCTGCGCTTCACCGGCGTGGTTGACGCCTCGGAGCCTGCGGGCGAGGCCACCCTCACACGGCGCGTCGTGCCTCCCGGCGACTACACGGTCACGGTCGAGGCCGGGGGCGAGAGCACAACCGCGCCGCTGCGCGTGGAGCAGGCGCAAGGCTCCCCTCCCAGCCTGCAGAACGTGACCGTGTTCCCCGGCACCATCTCGCCCAACGGCGACGCCGTGGACGACGTGGCCGAGATCACCTTCCGTACGAACGAGACTGCCACTGTGTCGGTCGACCTGTACGGCAGCGGCGGCGAGCGAATAGCAGTGCTCGCGCCCGACAGGACCGGCCCCGGCGAGCAGAACGTCGTCGTCACCGGGCGCGACACGCTCGACGAGCCGCTGCCTGACGGTGTATACACTGCCACCGTCAGCGTGCAGGACCCCGCAGGATACCGCGTCGAGGCGTCGCGGGCCATCACCATCGAGGGGGGCGGCAACCCCGACCTTGAGGTGCTCAGCGTGGACATCACCCCGCAACAGCTTATCCTGGGCGGGGAGATCAGCGTCACGATACGTGTGAAGAACACCGGC
>DASTEB010000580.1:0-7900 GCA_035710025.1 Chloroflexia bacterium | reverse complement strand
CTTCATAGTCGCTTCACATTCTCTCGCTATACTCCCATTGTGACTACCGGTGCCCGCGACGACCGCTTACCCGTCACGCACCCGCAACTTCCCAATGGAGACACAAAGCATGACTGAACAACGCGCTACCGACTGGAAGGGCCCCGTCGCCCTGGTACTCGCCGGGCTGGCCCTGCTCGTGGCCCTGAGCGGGCGGGGGTTCCACTTCGACGGGCCGCGCCACATGGAAGTCCTAGCCCAGCCGTGGTTACTGCTGACAGCGACACCTGTGCCCGTCGAGCCGGTCCCGCCCGAGGGCCTCTACGGCATGACCGAGCCTGTGCCCATGGCACCCATCGACCCCAACCTGCGCGAGAGCCTGCGCGACAAGTTCTACGGCATGTGGGGAGGGGGCGAGGTCGAAGGCAGGCCCTTCCACCCGCTCAAGCCCGAGCCTCCTATGCCCGCCCCGCATGGTTACTACTTCGATAGCGGCAATAGCCGGTTCGACGGGGTGTGGAGCTACGTGCGCGGCGCGTACTATTACTTCCAGCCGCTGCTGCAGCTTGCGCTCCTGGTGCTGCTCGGCGTGTTAGTGTTCACCTGGCTGCGCCGCCGCAACAGGCCGCCCGCCTACCCAGCGGGTTATTACCCCGGCTACCCGGGCTACAACCAGGGCTATCCACCGCCTCCGCCCGCCCCGCCCCAGGCGCAGGGCCGGAACCAGGGCGACGATACGCCTCCTACCGGATACCCCGGCCCGGGCGTGCTCGACTAGGGGAGGGTAGCGCGTGACGGCAGGCACCATACTCGTGGTGGACGACGAGCCCGGCATCGTCACCATCGTGCGAGATTACCTCGACCGCGCGGGGTTCCGCGTGCTGACGGCGGGGGACGGCGAGACCGCCCTCCGCCTCGCGCGCACCGAGCGCCCATCCCTCGTGCTGCTCGACCTCATGCTCCCCGGCCTCGACGGGCTGGACGTGACCCGCGCCCTGCGCCAGGATCCCGCGACGGGCGGCTTACCCCTCATCATGCTCACAGCCCGCGTGGACGAGAGCGACCGCGTGGCCGGGCTTGAGCTGGGCGCCGACGACTACATCACCAAGCCCTTCAGCCCCCGCGAGGTGGTTGCGCGGGTGCGGGCCGTGCTGCGCCGCGCCGCGGGGCCGCCCACCTACAACGGCGTGTTGCACGCGGGCGACCTCGCCATCGACCTGCAGAAGCGCACCGTGCGCCGGGGCGACACCCCCATCGAGCTTACCGCGACCGAGTTCGACTTGCTAGCAACTCTGGCCCGCCAGCCCGGCCGCCCCTTCACCCGCGCCCAACTTGTCGACCTGGTGTACGGGGACGACTTCGACGGCTACGACCGCACGGTAGACGCGCACGTGAAGAACATCCGCCGCAAGATCGAGCCTGACCCCCGCGAGCCGCGCTACATCCAGATGGTATATGGCGTGGGCTACCGCTTCGCCGAGCAGCCCCCGCCCGCCACTACGTGAGAGCGACACCCATGCAAAACCCTGGGACAAAGCCCCTGCCCGAACGCACGGCAACACGCGCCCGGCGCCGCCCTCAGCTTTTCACGCTGATGCTGGCGGCGTTCGTGCTGGTGATCGTGCTGGGCGTGGGGGGCATGGCGGGCTTCTACAGCCTGGCCATCAGCGGGCAGGAGGCCCGCACCATCTCGCGTGTGGAGGGAATGCTGCAGGAGTTCGAGGTCGGGGGGTCTGCTGCTTTGCTGAGACCGACCGCGCTCGACCCGAACGCCATCGTCTACGCGGGGCAGGCCGACGTGTGGCGCGGGGTGCTGAGCGCCGGGTTGGCGCTGGCCGCGGTGCTCGTGGGCCTCGCCACTTTCTTCTCGCGCCGCATCAGCCGCCCCATCTCCCGCCTCACCCAGGCCGCGCGCACCATGGCCGGAGGCGACCTCAGCGTGCGCGTGCCGGGCCACGGCGTGCGCGAGATCAACGACCTGTCCGATGCGTTCAACAGCATGGCGCACTCGGTGGCCGAGGCCGACCGCCAGCGCCGCCAACTGACCGCCGACGTAGCCCACGAGCTGCGCACGCCCCTGTCCATCATCAAGGGACGCCTGGAGGGGATGCAGGACGGGGTGTACCACCCCACGCCCGACCAGGTGGCCCTGCTGCTCGACGAAACGGCGCTGCTCGAGCGGCTCATCGAGGACCTGCGCCTGCTCGCCCAGGCCGACGCCGGGCAATTGCCCCTTTATATGGAGCGCTTCAACCCGGCCCACCTGGTGCACACCGTGGCCCGCTCGTTCGCCCCGGCAGCCGAGGCCGCGGGCATCACCCTGCACGTGGCGCTGCCTCCTTCGGGCGCAGAGATGCCCGACGTGTACGCCGACCCCCAGCGCATCGCGCAGGTGCTGGGCAACCTGCTGTCCAACGCCATCCGCCATACCCCGGCGGGCGGGTACGTTACGGTCGGCGCGCAGGCCGAGGGGCGCCCGGGCGATGCGGCGGCGTGCCTGTACGTGAGCGACACCGGCGCGGGCATCCCGCCCGACCAACTGCCTCACATCTTCAACCGCTTCTGGAAAGCCGACCGCTCGCGCGCTCGTTCGGGCGGAGGGGCGGGCCTGGGCCTCGCCATCGCGCACCGCATTGTAGAGGCGCACGGCGGCCTCATCTGGGCGCGGAGCGAGCCGGGCGCGGGCACGACCGTGGCGTTCAGCCTGCCGGGGGTGGAGGCGCAGGAGCCGCCGCACCGCGAGATACGCGCCGAGCAGAGCGCGCTCCATCCACACGCCGCACGATAGACGGGCAAACGGAGAGGGGAGGGCCGTAACCCTCCCCTCGTTGTGTTCCCGGCCGCTTCAGCGAAGCGGCGCGGGGCTAGGGCCTGACCCTGGGAGGTAGGTCATGGGCCTGCTTGCTTCACGGGTTGTAGAGCGCAGTTTTGCGGAATGTAGTTCACGCGCAACCCCGGCGTTAGCGTCGCCTGGAAGCAACTGTAGGAAGTGAATGTGGTGTTGTCGCGCTGGATGCCGCTTGCCGCCGCCGCACCGCTATCCTCGCTCGGGCCGTAGATCACCGAGAGGGTGTTCGACCCTTCGGTGAGCAGCACCTGGAACTCGGCGGTGCCGGCGTGGTTGAAGTAGGTCGTCTTCCATCTGATGGCAAACGTCCTGTTCGGCGGCGCCCCGAGCGTCTGTGTGAAGATGCCGCAGTCGGCGCATGTCCCAAGCTCGTCGGTGCGTAGGTCGTCGTAGTACGCGAACAGAGTGTTCACGTATGGGCCGCCCTGCTCAGGGATAACCGGCAGGCACGACTCCCAGTAGAACAGCACCTCTCCGGGCGTCGTCACCAACTGCAACTCGCCGTTCGACCCGGCGTGCGCCACACTCACGGGAGTGCCGTACACCGTTACCGGGAAGGGCAGGTTGATCGTGGTGTAGCAGTCGTCGCAGTGGTTGCCGATGTCGGTGCCGCCCGGTATGACCGTGCCGGTGGCCGTGGCTACCGTGTAGGCGCACGCGCCGGGCGTGGGTGTTATCGTGGGCGTGTTGGTGGCCGCGGGCGTGTTGGTGGGTACGGTTGTGGCGGTAGGTTGGGCGGTCTCGCACGAGTCGATGGCGACGTAGTACTCCTCGCAGCCGATGTTGGGGCTGTTCTCGTAGAGCACTACGACGGCAGTGCTGCCCGCGGGCAGGTTGAACGAGTAGGTGTAGCTTGGGCCCGCCGCGCCGCCGTCGGCCAGGTAATTGGCGCAGAGGTTGTTCGGGTCGTAAGTGCCGAGGTAGGCCATACTACGAACCGAGTTATCGCCGCAGTTCTGCACGACCCTCACGGTAACGCACTGGGCCGAGCCGCTGCTGTTGGTGTAGGTGTACTCGTCGTAGTGCCTGGGCAAGGTGTCGCTCATCGAGGCGCACGTCTTGGGGAAGGCGCACTGGCTGGCGGGCGAGCCGTGCCCCACGCGCCCGGTCTGCACCGAGTCGGTCATCGTGATCGAGCCGGTCGCTTCGATGCCGTTAGGGCACAGGGTCGGCGTGGCTGTGGGCACTACGGGAGTGAAGGTAGGAGCGGGCCCGCTGCAGCCCGGGAAGAAAGTGTTAACCACGATCTTCGAGGTCTGCCCCCTCGTCAGCGGGTTGTTCGGCCTGAAGTACGGACGGTTCTCCGGAGGCACGCAAGGCTCCGAAGGTATGCTGCCGCAGTCGTAGCCGTTCATCACCCCCGGCCTGTTGAGCATCAACCGCTCGATGAAGATCCAGAAGGTGCTGTTGGGCGGAACGTCCTCGAACGACTGCTGAGTCTGCGGGATCACGTCCGCAAACCCTGCGGCCTCGGACACGATCTTGGTCAGCTGGCCGCGGGTAGCGCCGTTGTTGGGCCGGAAGTACGGCCTGTTCTCGGGCGGCACGCACGGCTCGTTGGGATCAACGCCGCACTGGTACCCGCCGATGATGCCCCTCGAGTACAGGCGCTCCACGAACTCCCAGAACGGGGATCCGTACACCACGTCCTCGAACGACTGCTGGGTCGCGGGCACAGGCTCGGCGAACCCGGCCGACTCGGCCACGATCTTGGACAGCTGCCCTCGCGTGACATGGTTATTCGGCCGGAAGTATGGGTTGTTCTCCGGATCGCACGGCTCGAAGTCGCCGCCGCACGGGTAGCCCGACACGATACCCCGGCACGCCAGGCACTTCACGAACGGGTGGAAAGTGTTGGTGACCGGCACGTCGGTGAACTCGATGTTGCAGGTGACGGGGGTGGAGGTGGGCGTGGGAGTAGCGCCGAGGCCGGAGCACCCGGGGAACATGAACGAGCCTACACGCGTGCGCCAGTTGCGCAGCCCCGTCTGCCTGAAGTACTCCTGGGTGTACCAGAAGGTACAGTCGTCCACGTCGACGTTCATGCTGGAGTAGTCGCCCCAGCGCGGGGCCGCCGGATAGTCCTCAGAGCCTGTGCCCTGGAACATCAGGGCCTCGCCCTGGGTCATCTCTCCGAGCGGGTCGGTGGCGAGGCGCCCGGCGTACCGGATGGACGGGTACTCGGTCTCGCTGGACGCGCTGTACCCGATCGCAATATTGCCCTCCCCGTCCATGGCTATCGAGCCCATCCAGCGGTAGAGGCCGTCGTCGGGCGCGAAGGTGCCCTGCTGGAACACGGTGGGCGCGGTGCTGATGCCGCGAAGCTCCATCCAGCGGACGCCCGCGATGCCGGGCACGGTGCCGGTGGCATTCGCGGTGAAGCTAGCCACGCTGGCCTCATGGGTGCCCATGTTGCGGTAGGCTATCCTGTGCATGAAGCGGTCGGAGATAGCCTCCAGGTTAGCCGTGGTGTCGGGCTGCGGTATGCACTGCTGCCGGGTGGCGGTGCAGATCCGCCACTCCCACGGGGACACGCCCACGACGGGCACCGGGCCGGTGAAGGTGGAGACGACGGGGTCGCTCCAGGTCACCATGAACTTGTAAGCGTTGACCAGGCCCGTGGCGGGGTCGGTCGGGTAGTAGTAGGTGTTGGTGTTCATTTCCACGGGCAGATCATAGCCGTCCAGGTCGGTGGGCAGAGCGCCGCCGTCGTTGGGTACGAGGTACACCACGATGCGGGCCGGATCGCCATCGAGCATGGCCGCGCGCTCGAAGGCGACGTTTGCCCCGGCGAAACCGGGCGCGCCGAACCTGTTGGCCGTCATGTAGTACGCATTGGGCCACACGCCGTAGTGCGGGTAGTCATCGAAGCCGATCTGGGCTGTGAGGAACGCGTAGCGGTGGTAAGCGCCCGCCGGGTCGCCCGAAGCCGACACGGCGATGCACTGGTAGGTGGGGCCGGCCGTGCTGTTGAAGGCGAACTGGCTGAGGAACCAGCGGTCGGCAAGCTGGTCGTACAGTACTACCGGGTCGCCGTTGTTGTTCGCCTCGCAGATGCCGCCGAAGCCCATGAAGATGTCGTTGAAGCTGTACGGCCCGGCGACGGAGGCTCCCGTCTTACTGAATACCTGGAGGCCGACATTGACCTGCTGGACGTAGTGGTACGGCCCTACGTCGCCGATGGTGTCGGGCGGGATGCCTCCCCACTGGTTATACATGCCCTCGAAGTTGGCGATGGGGGTGGGCATGTCGAGCGGGCCGAGCAGGCTTTGCACCACGCTGTCGACGACCGGTGCACCTTTGCTCTTGAAGTCGTAAAGGGTGTTGAGGGGGAATTCGAGCACCTGGGCCGCGGGCTCGGTGGGCACGCTCGGCTTAATCGACCGGAGCGGCGGCGAGGTGTCGTGCTTGATGTCCTGGGAAATGAACGGTCCGAGCACACCGGCCTGAGCATCGGCCGGGGCTTGCGCGCTTTTACCGCCGACCCCGGGGGCAGCGGCGTTGTTCCCGGTTGGCAGTCCGGCCAGCGGGGCGGGCACTCCTGCGGAGGCACCTCCCGCGCTCAGGGCCAGGGCAACCAGGGCTATCATGGCTACAGCGATTTGCGTGACTCTCGGTCTCATATCCTCTAGGCTCCTTCCACGGGCCGCGCGGCCCGAAACTAGACTTTAGACCTTTCAGTAACAACGCAACAGCCGTAATCTGGAGCGGATCTACGATAGGCTGATACCTCCTTTCAGTCGACCTTTCGCTGCGGAATCCTGGTTCAAGACGCAGACTGTCTTGAAGGTGGGGAGAGCGCGCCGCGGCGTGCGGGAGACCGCCGCGAGCACAATAATGTGTGCGGATTATACACGAATATGTAAGCCAACGCTAGACTTAAAAGCGACAATCAACCAGGTACCAATTGCTGCAGTGAATTAAGCAGCTATTCACGACGTAGTACGACGAGAGCCCGCCACACCGGCAGGCTCTCGTTCGTCGCTATGCTGTTCGGCGCCGTGGGCCTAACGCCTCGGCGGGTTGCAGTTGGGGAAGAACGTGTTAGCCACGATCTTGGAGGTCTGCCCCCTCGTCAGCGGGTTGTTCGGCCGGAAGTATGGGCGGTTCTCCGTGTCGCACGGCTCGCCCGCACCGCCGCAGGTGTACCCGCTCATCACGTCAGGGCGGTTCATCAGCAACCGCTCCACGAACAGCCAGAACGTGTGGGTGGGCGGTACGTCCGCGAAGGTCTGCTGCGTCTGCGGAACGGCGTCCGAGAAGGCAGCGGCGTTGGACACGATCTTGGTCAACTGCCCGCGGGTAGCGCCGCTGTTGGGCCTGAAGTACGGCCTGTTCTGGTCGTCGCACGGCTCGTTGGGATCGATGCCGCACAGGTAGCCAGCCATGACCTCGCGGTCTGCCAGCCTCTCGACCCACACCCAGAAGGTGGAGCCGTAGGGCACGTCGGTGAACGTCCACGTGCTAGGTGGGATCTCCTCATCGAAGCCTGCACTCTCGGACACGATCTTGGCGAGTTGCCCCCTCGTCACGTAGGCGTTAGGGCGGAAGTAGGGGTCGTCGTTGGTGTTACACGGCTCGCCCGCACCGCCGCAGGGGTAGCCGGAGATGATGCCCTGGCAGGCAAGGCAGCGCACGAACGGGTAGAAGGTGTTGGTCTCAGGTACGTCGGCGAACTCCAGCGTGCACGCGGTCGGCGTAGCGGTGGCGGTGCCGGGGACAGACGTTTCGGTCGAGGTGGGCTGCACGGCTGTCTGAGTGGGCGTGTTGGTGAGCAGCGGGAAGGTCGTGTTGGTGGCAATTGGCGTGTTGGTGCTCACGGGCGTGGGAGTGGCGATGGGCGTGTTGGTACTCACGGGCGTGGGGGTAGCGCCCGACGGATCGATCACGTCGAGGAACACAGCCGACACCGGGCCCCAGTTAAGGTAGCCCTCGTAGTACGTTCCGCCGTTGCCGCGCACGAACACGATGTGCCTGCCGATCGCCAGCCCGGTCGTGTCGAGGGTAGCCTGCACCGCCTCGGTGGGCGAGTTGAAGTTGCCGTCGGTGGCCTGCATGGGCGTGCCGGTGGCG
>DASTEB010000579.1:0-10825 GCA_035710025.1 Chloroflexia bacterium | reverse complement strand
TCTCGGTCGGGTGCCGTCGCTGAGCGCGGTGGTGGGCGCGTCGGTCGAGCGCGACGGTGTGCGCTACCTGCCGCTGCCGCACCCATCCGGGGTTAGCCGCTGGCTGAACGAACCGCAGAACGTGGCGGCCGTGGAGCATTCTATGGCTATTATGCGCGGCTGGATCGAGGAGCTGGGTATCTAGGACGCCGGCCTACTTCATGATGTGGCCCGCGATGACCATGCGCTGCACCTGGTTGGTGCCCTCGTAGATCTGCGTGACCTTGGCGTCGCGCATCATCCGCTCTACAGGGCTTGCTTTGGTGACGCCGTACCCGCCGAGTAGCTGCACGGCATCGGTCGTGACTTGCATGGCGGTGTCCGTGGCGAACAGCTTGGCCATGGCGGCTTCCCTGGCGAATGGCTTGCCTTCGTCGTAGTTGCAGGCGGCACGGTAAGTGAGGAACCGGGCTGCCTCGATGGCGGTGTGCATGTCGGCGAGCATGAAGCTGACCGCCTGGTTCTGTCCGATGGCCTGGCCGAACTGCTGGCGCTGCTTGGCATGGTTGAGTGCGAAGTCGTACGCGCCCTGTGCAAGTCCGACACCCTGCGCCGCTATCTCGATGCGGCCCACGTCGAGTGCGGCGAGCGCTATCCGCAGTCCCTTGCCCTCCTCGCCCAGACGGTCCTCCGCGGGCACACGCACGTTCTCGAGATAGACCTCGCGCTGCACCGAGGTCCGCACGCCCATCTTCCGGATGGGGTCGCCGAACGAGAGTCCGGGGGTGCCCTTCGACATCAGGAAGGCGGTCACTCCGCGACCGCCCGCCTCGAGGTCGGTGGAAACGAAGATGACGTAGCTGTCGGCTTCGCCCGAGTTTGTGGCGAAGGTCTTCTTGCCGTTCAGCACGTAGTGGTCGCCTTCAAGCACGGCTGTGGACTTCATCGAGGCGGGGTCGGAGCCGGCGCCCGGTTCAGTGATGCTGAAGCAGGCCAGTCTCTCGCCCTTGCAGAGTGGCACCAGCCAGCGCTCCTTCTGGTCTTCGGTGCCGTGCTGCATGATGCAGGTCATTGGCGCGAGGTGTGACGCGAGCACGAGCACCTGTGCCGACTCGACGCGGCCGATCTCCTCAAGCGCGATTATATAGTCGAGAAGGCTGCCGCCGCCCCCACCATATTGCCTGTCGAAAGGAAGCCCCGCAAGGCCGGCCTCCACGCACTTGTCGAATACCCAGCGGTCGAACGTGCCCGCTTCGTCGCGCTCGCTGACTGTAGGCGCAAGTTCGCGCTCGGCAAAGGCGCGAATGCGGTTGCGGAGATCGATCTGCTGAGGGTTGAGGTTGAAGTCCATGGTGCTTTCTGTTGAGTCCTTGTGTGAAGTGTGTGTTAGCGGTTGCGGTGCCAGCGGGCCAGTCGCTCGCCTGCCGCGGCCAGGGTCTCCGGCTTCTTGGCGAAGCACCAGCGCGCGAGCCGCTTGCCCTCGTCCGAGACCGAGTAGAACGACGACGGCGGAATGCAGGCCACGCCCACTTCGGCGGTCATATAGCGGGCGAACTGCACGTCGTTCTCGAAGCCGAGAGGCGAGATGTCCGACATGACGAAGAAGGTGCCCTGCGGACGGATCGGCTTAAGCCCCGCGGAGTGTAGCTCGCTGAGGAGGGTTTCTAGCCGGACGGCGTAGTCCTCGCGGAACGTGTTATAGTATCCGCGCTCGGGGGCCTGCTCGAGCGCCTGCGCCACGGCTTCCTGAAACGGCGCGCACGAGCAAAACGTGACGAACTGGTGGATGCGCCTGAGCGCGTCGGTCAGGTCGGGTGGCGCGACCGCGTAGCCCACCTTCCAGCCGGTGACCGAGAAGGTCTTGGAAGCGGAGTTGATCGTGACCGTGCGCTCGCGCATGCCGGGCAGTGTAGCGAGCGAAATGTGCTCGTTGCCGTCGAAAAGCAGGTGCTCGTACACCTCGTCGGTGACGGCCAGGTTGTCGAAACGCAGGCACAGCTCCGCGATGGCGGACAGCTCCTCGCGCGTGAAGACCTTGCCCGTGGGGTTATGAGGTGTGTTCAGCATAACCAGGCGCGTGCGCTCGGAGAAGGCTGCTTCAAGCTCAGCGCGGTCGAGGTGCCAGTCGGGAGCGTGCAGGGTAACGATGCGCGGAGTGCCTCCGGCCACCTGCGTAGCGGGGACGTAGGAGTCGTAGAAAGGCTCGAAGATGACGACTTCGTCGCCCGGGTTCACGAGCGCCTGGATGATGTCGTAAATTGCTTCGGTCGCGCCGTTCGTGACGGTGATCTCGGTATCGGGGTCCCACTCGATGCCCATCGTGGTGCGCATCTTGGCGGCGATGGCGCGGCGCAGGCGGGCGGACCCCTGGCTCGGGGCGTACTGGTTGATGTTTGCGGCTATCGCCTCACGGGCGGCCTCCTTAAGCCACTCGGGCGCGGGGAAGTCGGGGAAGCCCTGCGACAGGTTGACGGCGTTGTGTTGGATCGCCAGGCGGGTCATCTCGGAGAACACCGATTCGTTGAACCCGCGCACGCGCTCGGCCATACGTGGGATTCGGGCCGCCTGTGCTTTGTCCGCTGCAGTGTGCACGCCTGCCTCCTGAGATTTGCGTGAGGGTAGCGCATTATAGCACACGCCGCGGCACAGCCCTTGCACTTGCGGACCGCAGGACCCTGTTACAAGGAGGCATGAATTTGGCCCTTAGCAACCAATCTGGCCGCGAGCTAAGCCCTGCGCTGGCCGCGGTCACTGCCGCGCTCACGTTTGCCGGGGCGCTCGGCGTGTCGGGGGGGACGAACGTTGTCATGCTGGCGATGAAGCACCCGCTCATCAAGAAGCACCGCCCGACGCTCACATTTCGCTCGGCAATAATCGGCGATGGGGTGATACTGCCCATCGTCAACGTGCTCATGATGCGCTCGCTCGTGCGCTGGCGCCCAAAGATGGGCAGTCCCGAGTCGGCGGTCGCCATCCCCGGCGGGTCGGGCATATCGCTGGCGTTTCACATAGCGCAGGGCAGCCAGGGGATGGTGAACTGGACCATGACGCGCCCGTGGAAGTGGAACCTGCTGGGGTATTACCACTTCGTGTTCATGGCCACGCAATTCTCGTACATGGCGCTGTACGTAGCCGAGTTCGTCAAGCGGCTGCGGCGCGGAGAGATCGACTCGTCGCAGAAGCGGGACGCCGCGCTGATCGCGGCCAACATGGCTCTGTTCGGTGTGCTGCTGGCTACTGACTATATGGAGTAGAGCACGTCACCGCTCCGGGCAGCAGAGCACCTGGTAATCAAGGATGCGCCAGCCCGGGCCGCGCTCGACAACACGCGCCGTGATTATCTCGCCCGGCTCCCAGCCATCTTCGGGGCCGGGCGTCGGCGTTCCCGGAGGCGTGCGCGGGCGGATCTCGCCATTGAGCGTGACCTGTTTCTCTCCGTCCGGCAGGTCCTGCGTGTCGAACTTCACCCGGCGCACTTCGTAGGGTTTGACGCGGTTGGACGCCTCGATCAGCCCGCGGTCAAGCTCGGGTGTCATAGGCACGAGGCCGGGCGCAAAGTAGGTGCGCGCGTCCTCAAGCTCACCATTGCGCAGGTGCAGGTAGAAGTTGAACACGGCGCCGCCGGGGATGCGCGTGGACTGGTATTGCTCCAGGCAGCCGGCTGTGCCCAGCATAACGAGAACCGACACGGCGAGTACTGCAACGACGCGCCGGCCCCGGAGGAAGCGCCGGTCAGTCACGTTCACCATCATGGTCGTGGTCGCCAACGAGCGAAGGCTCACCGGCGCGACGGGCGGCGGACGCCCGGCGGACTTCGGCGGTCTTGAGCACGTAGAGGGCGAAGAAGGTGAGCAATGTCGTGAAGACGGCGAGCCAGAACATCCCCAGCCCGGCGACGATCCCGATCGCCGCGGTGATCCAGATGCTCGAGGCGGTGGTCAGGCCGCGCACCGTGGCGCCGGTGCGGAAAATCGTGCCCGCGCCGAGGAAACCGATGCCTGTGATGATCTGGGCGGCAAGGCGGGCGGGGTCGCGTACGGTGCCCATCTCGTCGAATCCGTAGATCGAGGCGACGGTGAAGCAGGCTGAGCCTGCGCACACCAGCATGTGCGTGCGTAGGCCCGCGGGGCGTTGCATACGCTCGCGTTCGAACCCGACAACGCCGCCGAGGACGAATGCAAGAAAGACCCGCGCTATCGTTATGAGGTCGATATCGCGGAAGATGAAGATATTCTCATCCATTGGGCGGGTACCTCAAACGAGATTATACGCCCAGGCCGAACGGCTGTGCAATCAAAAGTTATCTAAAAGGCGAGAGACGGCCGCATGGGCCGCCTCGTTACTTCATGTCGTGCCGGGGCGCACGGCTATGGCGTGGATGCCTGGCTCCGGCCGATGTCCCTGATGTAACTGACAAGGCTCCAGATTTCGTCTTCGGTCATGGCCCCGCCGTAGTCGGCGCCAAAGGCCGGCATACCCGTCAGGTTGACGCCGTGCGCGATGAGCCAGTAAATCTCGCCGTCGCTCTTGGTCTGCGTGCGAGGAGCGGTGAGGTTCGCGGCCTTGGGGTACATCAGCATACCAAGCGAAGCGTCGCCGCGGCCCGTCTGCCCGTGGCAGAAAGCGCACTGCACGTCGAACAGCTCCTTGCCCGCAGCCGAGGTGACTGACTCCTTGCGAGGGATGCGGCGGTCTCTGAACTCCGCGGGTACGGCGATGTTGCGCAGCGCAAGGTCGGTGATGAACTCTTCGCCGGGTAGCGGAGTCTCGGTTCGCAAGATCATAGTGCCGCCCAGGAAGGCGCTCGCGCCACCGCCGATGAGAAGGATGATCAGTAAGGCAATCCAGCAGCCACAGCCAGGCCCGCGCCTCTTCGGCCGGTCGGCGTCAATGTCGTCCGTGCGTTCGGCAGCGTCCCGTGTAGCTCCGTCGGTGTCCACTGTATCCCTCCTGTGGTGGTGAGTTGTTCTTGTTGCGCCCGGCGCAGGCAGAGCATTGCTCGCTTGGATGCTCGTAACGGCCGGGCACGCCGCCCTCACGGGCATAATACGCCGGCCGTTACGCCGAACCGGAGCATTACTCCGGGTGGAAAGCCATTTCTCCGGCCCTTACCTCGATCGGCAGATTATTCTCGCCGGGCGGCAGAGGGCATGAGTAGTACGGGCTGTACGCGCAGTAGGGGTTGTACGCCCGATTGAAGTCGAGCACGTAGGTGTCGCCCGGCCGCTTGTTGAGGTCGAGGTAGCGGCCCGCGCCGTACGTGTCCTTGCCCGACGTGCGGTCGCGGAAGGGCACGAACAGCCGGTTGCCGTGAAGCGGCTCGTCAGCAGGGGGCATGAAAGTCACCAGGCTGAGGCGCTGGCCGTCCAGCTCGAACTCCAGGCGGCCGACACGCGAGTACTCCTTGAAGTCACCGGTGGTGGTTTGCACTCGGAAGATACCGGGGCGCGACTCCTGGACGAGCGTGGCGATTACCCTGTACTTCGTGTCAATCGGGAAGTAACGGGCGCCGGTGAAGTGCTCCTTATCCTCCTGGAGAAGGGGCGACTGCTCGTGCTCGAGCAGGAACTTGTCCTTCTGCTTGCGAAACGCCTCAAGCTGGCGGCGGTGGTCCTCGACCTCTCGCTCGCCCAGGGCGATAGCACCGCCCTGCGCATCGGGGCGCTGGTCTTCGTGCTCGTGATGATGGTGGCTAGAATGCTCGTTCGTCATTTCGATGTTCTCCTACGGACGCAACGTCATCATGACGCCGCGCCCACGATTATAGCATATCCTGCCGCGTGCGAAATGACCGCACACGTGCATAAGTCGTTCCTTCAGCTTCGGCGGTGACACCCGCTCTGTGGAGCGGCCGAAGCGGCTGCTATGTTATACTTCCTGTCTGATGGACTCCCTTATTCCCGGGGTGCAAGCACCCCCCTTTGAGCCGCAGGCCACACCAGCGTCCGAGCTTGCCTGGCGGGCCCACCGAGTGCAGGCTCTCATGCGAGAGGCGCAGATCGACGGGCTGATCGCCACGCACAACCCCGACGTGTTTTACCTGTCGGGCGTGGTCCAGCAGGCCCAGGTCTACCTTCCGGTGGAGGGGATGCCGGTACTCATGGTGCGCAAGCACCACGGCCGGGCCGTCGCCCTCACTCACCTCCCCGAAAGCTCCGTCGTTTCCGTTAGCTCGCTGCGTGAGCTGCCGGCCATCATTTCGTCCACTGGTCGTAGGCCCCGCACCATCGGCTTCGAGCTTGACGTGCTGCCCGTGACCGTGTTCCAGGCGTACGAGCGCGCTCTTTCCCCGCTTGGCGCGAGGCTTGTCGACGCAAGCGCCGTTCTTCGCCGGGCGCGTGCCGTCAAGAGCACGTACGAACTGTCACAGATACGCCGGGCCGCAGCGGTGGCCGACGCAGCGCTGAATGCCGCCGCCGAGCACTTGCGCCCCGGTATCCGCGAGATCGAGCTCGCCGCGGCCGTAGAGCACGCTGCGCGCGTCGCGGGCCACTCGGGCGCGGTGCGAATGCGCGCCTACGGGCAGGAGATGCACATGGGGCACCTGCTCGCGGGGGATTCGGGCTCGGTCGCCTCCTTCATGAACTCGCCGACCGGCGGACACGGTCCCGGCCCGTGGGCGCCCTACGGCGCCGGCGCTCGCACGATCTCGCGAGGCGAGCCTATATATATAGACTACTGTGGGGAGTGGGGAGGTTACATCGCCGACCAGACGCGCATGCTGTCGATCGGTCCGGTGGACGCGTTCTGGCGCGATTCTTACGATGCCATGCGATCGGTGGCCCACCACCTCGAGCAGACGGTGAGGCCGGGCAAAACCAGCGGAGAGGTCTACGAGGCGGCCGTGGCGAAGGCTACGGAGCTTGGCTACGGCGACAACTTCATGGGCCCGCCCGACGACATATCGCCCGGTCAGCGGGTGCCTTTCGTGGGCCACGGTGTCGGGCTTGAACTGGACGAGTGGCCGCCGCTGCAGCGAAACACAGACGCGATGCTGGAAGAGGGTATGGTGCTGGCGGTTGAGCCGAAGCTGATCTACGAAGGGAAAGGGGCTGTCGGCATCGAGGACACCTATTTGCTGACGACAGATGGGCTTGCCCCGCTGACCTTCTCCACTCGCGACATCCTCGAGGTCTAGAGAGGCCGCGAGATGCCGAGCCTGCCCCTCCCCGTCCGCCCACGCTCCAGGCCCGGGCCGAACCGGCCTCCAGCGCCCGCGCCGCAGGCGTCACCACCGCCCGTGCAGCGCGGCTCGCGGTGGCAGACAGTCGTCCGGCGGGCACGGGCCGCGCTCAATGCGCGCACAAGGCTTGTGGTGTCGGCGCTCGTGCTTGTCGCGCTGGTTATAGCCACCGTGTGGGGCGCTCTGGCTTTCGCCGCCGGGCAGGACATGCGCGGCCTGGAGCAGCACCAGTCAAGCGCGGTTACCGGCGCGCTCGACACCTCGCTCGTGGCTCAGAGCTTCCGCTTCCCGAGGCCGGGGCTGGACCGGGTGGACGTGCTGGTCGAGCGTCGGGAGGCTGCTGCAACGGGCGAGTTGCGGCTGGTCGAGGGCGACGGGCCGGACGGGCCGGTGATCGCAACCGTGCCGCTTGCCGCAGCCGATTTCTCCCGCGATCCATTCCTTTCGCTCGGGTTCCCGGCAATCGAGGCATCCCGGGACGTGACGTACACGCTCGTGCTTGAAAGCCCAGGGCAGCCGCTCGCGCGGGCGGTTTCGGTGCGGTACCTGCCGTACGACGGGTTATCCGCAGGGACGATGTACACGGAGGCTGGGCCCGGCGAGGGCGATGTTGCGTTCGCGGCTTACTACCGCTACACGCCAACGACCATGCTGGAAGACATAACCGCGATTGTGTGGACCGGACTTGGCACCACCATCGTTTGGGTCGCGCTCTTGCTACTGCCCGGTCTGGCGCTGCTCGCCTGGTTGCCGGGGCAATTGAGCGGGCAGCAGAGGGTGTTGGCAGCGCCCGCAGTGACGCTGCTGACGCTACCGCTATTCTACCTGGTGACTCGGGCGGTGAGTCTGCCGTTTGGGACGCCCGGAGTCTGGGCACTGCTGTTCGTTTCGGGCGCTGCGCTTGTGCTGGCCGTCGTGAGACGGCGCGTCGTCGTTCCGGCCGTGCGGTTCGACGCGGCGGGCCTGCTCTTCTGGGCGCTGCTGATTGGCGTGTTCGCGGCGACGTTGGTCAGCCGGTTCGCGCCGCTCCGCGAGATGAATGCCGGGATGGGTCTGGACGCCTACCACCATACGCTGATCGCGAGGCTGTTCGTGGAGGCGGGAGGAATACCCGGGGGCTACAATCCGTACGCCGACCTCGCCTCGTTCACCTACCACTACGGCTTCCACTCGTTCGCGGCGACGCTTGCGTGGGCCGCGGGCAGCACGCCTCCGGAATCGCTGCTGATGCTCGTGCCGCAGGCAGGGCAGATCGCGGGGGCGCTGCCGGTGCTTACGGTTGCGCTGCTGGGCTGGCGAGTGATGGGCAACAGGTGGGCCGGGCTGGCGGGTGGCGCGTTCGCGGGGCTCTACGGCGCCCTGCCCGCGTACTACGTCAACTGGAGCCGTTTCACGCAGGGGTTGGGTCTGGCGCTGTTGCCGGTGGCGCTGGTGTTCCTGATCGAGCTAATCGACAGGCCATTGCCGCCGAAGGGCGCCGACGAGATCGGAAGGGACTTGCGGGCGGCGGCACAGCGATCCGCGCCGTACCTGCTGGCGGTGATCAGTGCGGCCGGGCTTTTCCTCACGCACTACAGAATAGCGATGTTGTACGGCGTGTTCGCCGTGTTGTTCGTGGCGTCACGTTCGGTTGCGGGCCTAGTGGCAAGGAAGCCTTCGCGGGAGGTAATCTGGCCGCTGCGGCGGGCCGGGATATTCGCGCTGCTGCTTGCGGCGGCGGTCAGTCCGTGGCTGGTGAACCTTTACGGCAACTTCCGCACGCACCTTGTCGGGCGCACCGACGCGGAAACGCACGCCTATTACGCCCTGGGCGACCTGTGGCCGCTGCTCGGGCAGCCGGCGTTTCTGTTGGTGAGCGCGCTGGCGCTCGGCGGACTAGTGTTTGCCTGGCGGCAGCGCCTATGGGCGTTCTTGCTGGTCGCGGCGACGTGGGCAATTGCCTCCGTCTGGTCCAGTCCGTACGTGTTCGAATGGCTGGCACCCGCGTTCAGGCTGCCGTTCGCCGGGTACCTCGACGCGAACACGGTGGGGCAGAGCCTATGGCTGCCGGCTTCGCTGGTCGCGGGGTATTGTGCGGCCGCGATTGCTGCCTGGATAGCGGGCGCGGAAGCCGGCCTGCGGCGGACCTGGGGGCGCGTCTGGCGGGTCGCCGGTGCGGCAGTGATGGCTGCGGCGCTGTTGGTTGTGGGACTGGCCGTCGCGGCCCCTGTGGCTGCGCGGCTCGACAGCAAGCCGTACATCGCGCCCGCCGACGTGGAAGCGCTCGCGTGGATGCGTGCCAACCTGCCGCGCGAGTCCGTTGTGGCGGCCAACCCCTTCGCCTTCCCGTGGTCGCCCCGCAACGTGTACGGGTCCGATTCGGGGCTGTGGGTCCCGCTGCTGGCCGGTGTCCGCAGCACCGTGCCCCCGCTCCCGGCATACAACGAACGCCTTTCCGAGTCTTCGTACCTCGATGACGCGCTTCAGGTAGTGGCGTTCGAGCCGATAGTCGGCCGCGAGCCTGATTGGGACGCGCTCAAGAGCATGGGCGTTACGCACGTGTACGCGGGCACGAGGGGAGGGGCATTCGACGTCCCCACGATGCTGACCTCGCCGCGTGTGGAGCTTGTTTTCCACAGGGACAGCGCTTACCTTTTCGAGCTGCGCTAGCCCACCCCACGGCGGCTCAAGAGCCGCAGACTATTGCCTCTTACCGCCGGCTTAGCGTGTGTTCGGCATGGGCGCTTGGCACGCATCTTGCGCGAACCCAGCCATCTCATGGTAGTTGGAGGCTTCAACATGGCAAGATTTCGGGGCAATGTTCAGGCAGGCTCGGACAAGCTAGCAGCGACGATCCTGATGATCGTGCTGCTGGCGATAGTCCTGTTGGTCGCCTGGTGGCTCGTGGACCCAACGGGTTTTACGGCGTTCTTTGACGGGCGCTGAGGTAAGAGACCCCCGAACAGGGCGCGCGCGGCGAGCCGCGGGACGACGCCCGCGCTAGGAGGCGACGGTGGAAAAGAAAGCAAAGCAGATAATAGGCATGCCCGTGGTCACGTTCGACAGGGGCACGAAGATCTACGACGTCGAGGACATGATCCTCGACCCGCAACGGCGGCAGGTCCTTGCGCTCGTCGTCATGGAGGGGAGCCTGTTCCACTCCGCTCGGGCGATCCCCTTTGGACGCATCTCGGCCATTGGGCAAGACGCGGTGATAGTGCCGGACGGCAAGGCAGTCATTGACGTGAACCGCGACCCGGTGCTCAAGAAGCTGGACAACGACCAGGTCGTCCGAGGTCTGCGGGTGTTGACCGACGACGGGCGACGCCTGGGGTACATCGAGGATATCACCCTGGACGACAAAACGGGGGAGATACTGAGCTACGACGTGTCGATCGGCCGGGTTTTCAACGTGACCCAGGGGGCGCGAACGCTCCCGGCCGACATCGTGATCAACACGGGCAGCCGCGTGATGTATGTGCCCGCCGCATATGGCAGGCAGTTCGATGAGCAGGTCGGCGGCTGGGCGGGCGCGCTCGACGCGGCGGGCGACCGCATAAAGACGGCCGGCGCCAAAGCCAATGCAGGCCTCGAAGAGCTTGGAGGAAAGGCCATCCAGGCGACCTCTGAGCTCAAGGTGGGCGAACGCGCCGGCGAATTTGCCCTCGGCAAGGAGGCCCACCA
>DASTEB010000578.1:0-18777 GCA_035710025.1 Chloroflexia bacterium | reverse complement strand
CAGACAATGTGCATGAGCTGCGGTTGCGGCGAGCCGAACGAAGACCACGGCAACCCCGACAACATCACGCTTGACGATCTAAGGCGGGCCGCGAAAGCCGCCCGCATCGACCCGGAGCAGGCAGCCGATAACATCCATGAGGCGGCACGAAAGCTTCAGCAAGAGGGGAAGATTCAGTAGCAGCAACTTGCCGCAGAAGTGAGGGGGACGCCCGAACGGCGTCTCTCGCCTCATGTCTACTGGACCGAAACGGCGCAGTAGTCGTCCGCCACGATCTCGCCGTCCTGAACGTGGATGACGCGCGTGGCGAGGGCGGCAAGCTCCCGGTCGTGAGTGACGAACACCACCGATTTGCCCTGCTCGCTCAGTTCGGCCAGCAGGCGCATCACATGCTCGCCCGTGCCCGTGTCGAGGTTGCCCGTCGGCTCGTCGGCGATCACGATGGGCGGGTCGTTTGCCAGCGCCCGGGCGATTGCCACCCGCTGCTGCTCGCCGCCTGAAAGCTCGCTCGGCAGGTGCCCGGCGCGCGGGAGGAGGCCCACGCGGTCGAGCAGACTAAGCGCGCGCTCACGCCTGCGGCCTGGATAGGTGTTGAGGAAGTCCATCGGCAGCATGACGTTTTCGAGCGCGGTCAGCGTGGGCAGTAGCTGAAAGAACTGGAACACGATGCCCACCTTGGCCCCGCGCCACTGGGCAAGCTCGTTCTCACTCATCAGGTGAAGGGCGTGGCCTGCCATGAGCACCTGGCCCGCCGTGGGCCGGTCGATGCCCGTGATCATATTCAGGATGGTGGACTTGCCGCTGCCCGAGGGGCCCACGATGGCCGTGAACTCACCCGCGTACAGAGTGAGGTTCACCCCGCGCAACGCCACGTACTCGCGGTGGCCCATCGGATAGGCCTTCACAACGTTGATTAGCCGGCCGACCGGAGTCTTGCCGGGGACGTCGCCGGGATCGTACGGAATTGCCTCGTCGGAGCGAAGCTGTGCGCTCATACGACCATTTTACAGGGTCGCGCCAGTCCCGCGCAGACGTTCACCGAGAGGAGAGCGGTTTGACCCGACGGTCCGCGGGCGGGTACAATGGCTTGTTGTGCCCACGAGGCCACGCCCTCGATCTACCCAACGTCACGAGAGGAGCATCACAGCATATGGCCCGTAAGAGAACATTGGCCCTTGCCCTGGCGCTTGCCGCAGTCGCGCCCGCGGCCCTTGCAGGTTGCGGAGGCGGTTCGCCCGCAACGCCTACCGTTGGAGTGAGCACGCCTCTAACGGCGACTATTCCCGTCCGAACACCTGCTACAGCGCCGAACGGCCAGGTGCCTACCCCGATACCGACGGCTCCCGGCCAGGCGCCGCTGCCCCAGGGCACCGGTGTGCCCGCAGCCGTCCCTTCTGCCCAGCCGTAGCGTCCGGCCTAGCCGTGGGGCACGAACGAGAACACGGCTCGCGTGCCCTTGCCCTTCACGCCCGGGCCGATACTGAAGGTGCCGCGCATGTCGCTAACCACGAGCGTGTGCACTATGTTCAGGCCCAGGTTGCCTCCCTTCACAGGGTCGAAACCGGGCGGCAGGCCGACGCCCGAGTCTATCACCTCGATAGTGACGCTCTGCCCGCGGCGCTGGCCTGCACCTTCCTCGGCCGGGGAATCGAGCTTCACACGAATGTCGATGGAGCCGGAGTTCAGCCCAGCAAATCCGTGCAGGATAGCGTTTGAAATCAGCTCGTTGAACAGCAGGGCCAGCATAGTGGCTTCGTGCGAATTGACGCGGATGCCTTCCGCCGTGGCAGGCTCTATGTTGAGCGACAGCTTGAAGCCCGGTTTGATCAGGGTCGACACAACCCCGTCGGCGATCTTGCGAGCCAGTTCGTAGAGCCGGATCGACTCGACCTCGCCGTCTCCCGACATCATGAGGTCGTGTACGGCCGCGATGCTCTGCACCCGCGAAATGCTCTCTTTGAGGGCAGCCGCGCCGTCGCTCTCGGCGGGAATGCGGCGAAGCTGCATCGAGAGCAGCCCCGCGACGGTCTGCAGGTTGTTGCGCACGCGGTGGTTCATCTCCTGCAGCATGGCCGACTTGGTCTGCAGGCCGCGCAGCGCGGCATCATAGAGACGTGCGTTCTCCACGGCGATTGCGGCCTCGCGTGCGAAGGCGTCGAGCAGGCGCACCTGGTCTTCTTCGAAATTCTTCTCCTCAATGTTGTACAGGCAGATGCCGCCCATGATGCCGCGCGGCGCGACGAGTGGCACAACGAAGAGCGAGTGGTATTCCTCACCCGCGAAAGGCACGCCCAGGGCCGAGTCGCTGTCGGCGGGCAGGCCGCCCGGCACGCCGCGTATGACGGCGTGCGCGATGGCGCTCTTGTCAATAGGCACGACAACGCGCGGTTCCCCACGCCAGTGATACACGCCGTGGACCGGTTTGTTCAGGTCGTACTGTGCCACAAGCTCCAGCACGCCCGCCTCGTCGTGCAGCTCGTAGATCGCCGCGGCGTCGGCCCGTACCAATTGCGCCGCCTGGCGTGCGATGAGCGACAGCACTTCGGTCAGGTTGAGGGTGGAAGCAATGTGGGCCGACACGCCCTGCAGCGTGGACAGCTCCTGCACCTTCTGGCGAAGCTGGATGTCGGTTTGCTGGTACAGGCGGGCGTTCTCGATGGCTATGGCTATCTCGCCCGCCACGGTCTCGAGGAATTTTACCTCGGCGTCGCTGAATTCGCTTTCCTCGAACATGTGCACGTCGATCACGCCCACCAGTTTCTCTTTCGTGAAGAGCACGATGGGCACGGCAAGTATCGACACCGTATTCTCTTCCAGCAGCCCGGGCACGTACTTGAAGCGCGTGTCGCTCCAGGCCTCCTTCACGGCCACGGGCTTGCCCACGAGCGCCGCCCAGCCCGTGATCCCTTCGCCCAGCCGAAGGCGAATGTCGCCCACGCGGTCCGTGTTCAGGCCGCTGGTCGCCGTGAGCACAAGCTGGTCCCACTCCGGCTCGTACAGAAAGATCGAGCAGATGTCGGCGTGGGTCACCTCGACCACTGCCTGCACGATCTCTTTGAGCATGTCGTTCAGCTTGAGCGAGGAGTTGGCCGCGCTGATCACGCGGTGCAAGGCCATAAGGTCGCCCATCGCGTCGCGGCCCGAATGGCTGCCGTGCTCCTCGTATGCCTCGACCGCGGCCGCCACAAGCAGCGGCGCAAGCTCGTCCGCGTCGACTCCGTCTTCGCTCCCGGAGGTCCCGGCTGCGCTCATTATGCGCTCGACCAGCGGCGCGATGCCCCTGTCTTCGCGGGCCGAGCGCTCTCCCACTCCGCGCGCCCACTTGAGCAGCGCCTTGCGGTCGCCTTTGGGCAGACCGTCGAGCGCGGCCGGGACCTTGCCCGCGCCGACATCGCTCGACATTGAGGTCCGATCTTGTTCTTCTTTGCTATTCAGATCTGCCGTCATCCGCCTCTCCCAACGGCTCGTCGCCGTCTTGCAGCCTCTTCAAGTAGTGCAGCCAGTGCCGCGTAACCGTGAAGCCCGAGCGCAGCGCCAGGCCGTGCGCGGCAGTGCTCTCGCCCGGCGTGTCCAGCTCGGTTAGCGTGACGCCGCCTCCGGCCAGGTAACGCAACGCCGTGCCCACCATAGCGCGCCCCAGGCCCATGCCGCGCAGCGACGGCTCTAGCCTGATCTCGTGCAGGCAGCCCGGGCCGGCCTTCTCACCGCTCGCCCGTATCACGCCGACCGTGCGCCCCGAAGGGTCGAACAGGAACAGTATGCCGCTCGGCTCCCAGCGTTCGCTTCCGGCCAGCACGTCGGCGTCCTCCGGGCGAATGAGCGAGTAGTTGGCGTCGTACGCACCCAGGCGGTTGGTAGCGTAGATGTAGTAGTC
This sequence comes from Chloroflexia bacterium, assembly GCA_035710025.1. Lineage (GTDB taxonomy): Bacteria > Chloroflexota > Chloroflexia > QHBQ01 > JADMIH01 > JADMIH01. Next base: position 14,903 of record DASTEB010000578.1, on the reverse strand, counting down.
CGGCCCCTCGCCCAGGTCGGCCAGCGAGCGCAGGGCGAACCCGGGCGGCAGGTCGGCAGGCGGCAGGTCGTCCATGCCGTAGCGCGTGAGGTGCAGCGAATGGCCCACGGCCGCGAAGCCGTGGCGCGCGAGGAACGAGGTCGAGCCGGTGTCCTCTTTCGCGATGGTGGTCTCCAACACGGCGTGCCCGCGTGCCTCGGCCGCGCGCTCGAGGTGTGCCAGCAGCCGCGAGCCGAGGTGGCGGCGGCGGTGGTCGGGCACCACGTACATGTCGAAGTTGCCGGGCGCGCGGTCGTGAAAAAGAGCAGTCGGGTAGATCACGGCCGCGGCCACCGGCTCGCCCTCGTGGTAAATCAGCCAGGCATTGTCCACGAGCGAGTAGCCGGGGCGGTCATAGAAGCGCGAAACGTCCTCGGCGGTGAACTCGCGGAAGTGCTCGTCGAGCGTAATGGGCCGAAGGGTCAGGTTGCGCACGCGGGCCAGCGCTTCACAGTCGGCGGGCGTGCCCTCGAAGCCCCGCAAGCTCAGGTCGCGCGGGTGGCCGACATCCCATTTGCGGCCCGGGTTCATCGTCATGTAGAGTAGACCTCTCGCCTGTGGATTGCGCGCAGCCGCCGTGCGTAATCACGTCACAGCGACGCTTGACAACGGCGCGGTAGTAACCCTATTATATCAAGTGGGCCTGTTTTCGCACGCCCGTGCAAAGTGCGTTCCGTGCAGCCCGATCCCTAACTCGCGCCCGTAGCTCAGGGGATAGAGCAGGGACCTTCTAAGTCCTTGGCCGGGGGTTCGAATCCCTCCGGGCGCGCCCGACCGGCGCATCTCCCGCCGCACTTCCCGGCAGGGTCGAAGCAGCCGTAGGGGCGCTTCCACGCTTGCGGCGCAATGGTATAATACGCACATGCCGAGCCTGGCAATAGTCGTAGTCAACTACAATACCCGCGATCTCCTGGCTGCCTGTCTTTCGTCCGTGTACGCGAGCAGGTGCGAGCACGCCTACCACGTCTTCGTGGTGGACAATCGCTCGACCGACGGCAGCGCCGCCATGGTAGCAGAGCGCTTCCCGCAGGCTACGCTGATCGCCAGCGATCGCAACGGCGGGTTCGGCTACGCCAACAACCTCGCGCTGCGCTACCTGGCCTCGCAAAGCGAATGCCCGGTGGAACAGGCTCGCGGCGCGCGGCTCACGATGATCGGCCCGCGCCACGGTGCGCAGCCCCAAAGCGAAGTGCCCGCTACCGGCTCGTCGACGTTCCGCTTCCCCTGCGACTACGTGCTCTTCCTCAATCCCGACACAGTGCTGTCGGCCGATGCGCTGCAGGCAACCGTGGACTTCCTTGAGAAGCACACAGAGGCTGCGGTCGTTGGGCCCAAGGTGATCAAGCCCGACGGCACCCTCGACCTTGCCTGCCGCCGGTCCTTCCCCACGCCCACATCCGGCCTGTTCAAGCTGGCGGGCCTCAGCAGGCTGTTTCCGAAGAGCCGCCTGCTGGCGAAGTACAATTTGACCTACCTGAGCGACGACGAGACGGCCGAGGTAGACTCGGTCATGGGCGCCTACATGCTCGTGCGGTCGGAGACGCTGGCCCAGGCCGGCCTGTTCGACGAGCGTTTCTTCATGTACGGCGAGGACCTGGACCTGGCGTTCCGCATCAAGGAGCGCGGCTGGAAGGTGTTCTACTACCCCGCGGTCGAAGTGCTGCACCACAAGGGCGCCGCGAGCCGCAAGCAGAGCGAGCGCTCTATACGCGAGTTCTACAGGGCGATGCACATCTTCTACCGCAAGCACTACGCGGGGCGGAACATCGGCCCGATCAATGCTGTCGTCAGCCTTGGCATCACACTTCGCGGTTGGATCGCACTCGCGCAGAACGCCCTGAGACCCACCGAGCGCAAGCGCGTTACATAATAGAGGTGTACACTGGGCGAGGCGAACCGACGCCCCCGCTTCACAACGATGGAAAGAAAACGGCCCAGGGCAGTGAAGGAGTCCCCCGAGCCACGGGTCACGGCACCTGATGGCGTGGATGACGCGCAGGCACATACTACTGAGCCTAGTAACGACGCGGCCCCCGACAACGAGCGCAATGGTTCGAACGGCGCCAACGGCGTGCGCCGGGTGACAGGCTCAGTCAGCGCGCCCGGGCCGAGCCCCGTGACGCGCACGCTCACCGCGGAGCAAGCCCAGCAAGCAGCCACTGCCGCACGTGAAGCGCGCGCCACGCGCGTGCTCCCTGCATCTCGCAGACGCCCCGAGATACCTCCGCTGCCCCCGGCAACCCACCCCCCCACCAAAGTAGCGCCCGTGATGTTGGTGCTGCTCGAGATGCTCGTTGACGTGCTGGCGATTGCGGGCGCGTTCAGCTTCGCGTACTGGCTGCGTTTCGAATCCGACATCTTCCGGCGCTACGCAGAGCCTGACGTCGCCACCTACATCACAATGCTCGCGGTCACTGTTGCCACCGTAGTCGTTACCTTCTATTTCAGCAGGCTGTACAACCTCAAGCGCGGCGCTTCGCGGGTAGACGAGTTCTACAAGATCGCGGCGGCGGTGTCGATGGGCACGGTGCTTTCGCTGGCCACCAACTCGCTCATACTGGGCGACAACTTCGTGTACTCGCGCCAGATCCTGCTCATGGGCTGGCTGTTCGCCATTATCTTCGTCACGCTGGGGCGCGTAATCTACGGCGTGATCGTGGGCGAGCTTCGCAAGCGCGGAGTCGACAGAGCGCGGGTGCTGGTAGTGGGCACGGGGCCGACCGCCTACCTGGTCACCATGAGGCTCGATCGCCACCGCACGCTGGGCTACAAGGTGCTCGGCATGGTGGACAACACCTACGACGAGGAAGGCACTGCGGCGTCCATCGGGCACGTGCCGGTGCTGGGCAACCTGAGCAACCTGGCCGAGCTAGTGCGGCGCGAGAAGGTGGACGAGGTGATCATCGCGCTGCAGGGCGCGTCGGACGCCGACATGCGCGACATTCTCGACATCATCCAGGACGAGACGGTGTCGGTGAAAATCTACCCCGACGCGTTCCAGCTTATGACACAGAACGAGGTCACGGTGGGCGAGCTTGGCGGCCTGCCGCTGCTCAGCGTGAAGGACGTGGCGCTGCGCGGCTGGAACCGCCGGGTCAAGCGCGCCTTCGACATCGTCTTCAGCGCAGCCGTGCTCGTGCTTACCGCGCCGCTGTTCCTGCTCATCTCCGCGCTCGTGAAGATCAGCAGCCCCGGCCCGGTGTTCTTCATCCAGGAGCGCGTGGGCCTCGACGGAAAGCCGTTCAAGCTGGTGAAGTTCCGCACCATGCGCATCGACGGCGACCCCGCGCTCATCCCCAAGATGCGCGACGACCTGCCCGGCTGGACGGTGCCCAACGACCCGCGCCGCACCCGGATCGGCACGTTCCTGCGCCGCTTCTCGCTGGACGAGCTGCCCCAGTTCTACAACGTGCTCATCGGCGAGATGAGCGTGGTTGGCCCGCGCCCCGAGCAGCCCGAGTACGTGCAGGAGTTTGCCCAGCGCATCTACAGCTACATGAGGCGCCACCGCGAGAAGGCGGGCATCACAGGATGGGCGCAGGTCAACGGCCTGCGCGGCGACAGCTCAATCGAGTACCGCACCGCGGCCGACCTGTACTACGTAGAGAATTGGTCAGTGCTGTTCGACCTGAAGATCATCGTGCGCACCATTGTAGCGATGTTCTTCGGCAAGAACGCCTACTAGCCGCCAACGCACATGGACGAACAGCAGACCAACCCTAGCGGCCTGACCCACCTCGACGAACAGGGCAACGCCCGCATGGTGGACGTGGGCGCGAAACCCTCCACCGAGCGGGTGGCCGTGGCGCGCGCCGACGTCGCGCTCTCTTCCGAGACGCTGGCCCTTGTGCGGGAGGGGCGGGCCGCCAAAGGCGACGTTCTCGCCGTGGCGCGCGTGGCCGGTATCATGGCCGCCAAGAAGACGCCCGAGCTCATCCCACTGTGCCACCCGATCATGCTCTCCTCGGTCGAGGTTGACTTCGACTTCGCAGACAATGGCATCGCCGTCAGGGCAACTGCCCGCACGACCGGGCCCACGGGCGTCGAGATGGAGGCCATGACCGCCGCGTCCGTGGCGGCGCTCACCATCTACGACATGGTGAAGGGCGTGGAGCGTGGGGTGACTATCACGAGCGTGCGGCTGGTGCACAAGTCGGGCGGCAAATCGGGCACGTGGGAGCGAGAGTAGGGCCTACACCGACAGGAGCGAGCATTGCGCTACGAAACGCACACACACCTCAAGCGCGAGCAGGTATTCCAGGCCGCCAAAGCCTTTTTCGGGCAGGAGGACGGCGGGCTCGGCATGAAGATCGGGGCCGAGCAGGGCAACCAGATCGAGTTCTTCGGCGACGGTCTAATCTGGGTGACGGTGTGGCCTGCCAGGCCCGGCGACAAGATCAGGGTCGACGTGGACGTGTCGGAGCGCGACGCCGACGCCAAGGCATTCATCGAGAAGGTGCTCAAGGCCAACGTTCTGGCCGACAGCGGCGGTACGGGCGTGTAGGGCTCGGACCCGCGCCCTGCGACCATAGGCCTATTCGGGTTAATCTATTTGCATGATGCGCGCGTGGCAGGCTCTCTGCTAGGATATGGCATAAGGCGCGAGAGGAGCGCCGAAGGAGGAGCAGAGATGGACGCAGCCACCATAAGCATCATCCTTGACGAGACCGACGACCTGCAAGAGCAGGTCCGCTCGCTGAACCTGGGTGACGGGCAGCACACGGTCGCCACGTTCCACGGTGTCGCGGTCGCGGCCCGTATCGAAGGCGGCAGAGTGGTCGAGTACATCGCGAACGACCGCCCGGCAATGCAGTCTCAGGCTCGCAACGAAAACTAGTCCGCAGTGCCGTATCGCCAGATAGCCCCGATATGATACCCCTCAGGGCGTGACATCTCGTGCCCCGAAACGACCCCTCGGGCGCTCCGTCAGCGGGCGCCTTATTGATTCCCCGTTTCGCCGTCTAAAGTACTAACACCCCTGTGAGCTATTTCCTATCGGATGTAGCACGGCTTTGCCTTATGCTCCTAATGAGAGACCGGCTATACTCGCGTGCAGCTAGCGCGCGTCAAAGTGGAGGGCTTATATGAGAGTCAGGATGGCGGTGCGGCACGCCGTATTCTTGGCCGCGCTAGTACTGCCGGTGGTGCTCGCCGGGTGCGGCGGAGCAACTAAGCAGGCCGCGGCGCAGGTCAAGCCCAGGCCCGTGGCCGTCGGCTGGGAGCTACACACGCTCGACGACGTGGGTGTCGCGCTTTCCCTGCCGCCGGGCTGGCAGGCATTCAACATGGACAAACAGGCGCTCACCGACACGATTGCCGAGCTTCGCAAGGCCAACCCGAGCATAGCGAACGCGCTCTCCTCCCAGGTCACTTCGCTTGCCGTGCAGGGCATCAAGTTCTACGCGGCGGACCTGTATTCGCCCTCGCTGGCGTTCGGCTTCGCTACCAACCTCAACATAATCCGCGACGGCAGCACCTCCATCGACAATCTTGACGAGGCAATGACCGAGGCGATAGCCGAAGTGGAGAAGCAATTCGCGGGCTCGCTCGACGGCCCGGTGCTCAGGGGCAAGCTGAAGTCGGGCAGCGGCCATCAGGTCGGGCGCCTGAGCTACGATGTAGTCCTGAACGCGCCGGGCGGCGTGTCGATGCCCCTGTCTATCAACCAATACGTGGCCTCGGCCGGCGGCGACGTGTACATCGTGACCTGCACCACCCTGATGGCCAACCGCGGCGACTACGCCTCGACGTTCGAAGCAATGGCTGAGGGGCTGTACTTCCTCGAGTAGTCGGCGCAGGAGCGTAAAAAGACCCCTTCCCGCGTGAGCAGGAAGGGGTTAGAACGTCCTAGCTTGTGTCTAGCGAATGAACAGGGGCGCGAGCACGAGCGTGATCGTCGAGAGCAGCTTGATCAGCACGTGCAGCGAGGGGCCCGCGGTGTCCTTGAACGGGTCGCCCACGGTGTCTCCCACCACGGCCGCCTTGTGGGCTTCGGTGCCCTTGCCCATGACGTTGCCCTCGGCGTCCTTCAGGCCGCCCGCTTCGATGAACTTCTTGGCGTTGTCCCATGCCCCGCCGCCGTTGTTCAGTACGTTGGCGAGCAGCACGCCCACGATCGTACCGACCATCAGCAAGCCGCCCGCGGCTTCCCAGCCGAGGACAACGCCTACGATGACCGGGGTCGCAACGGCCAGCAGGCCCGGAGCGATCATCTCGCGCAGAGCAGCGCGGGCCGAGATGTCAACTGCGCGAGCGTAGTTAGGGCGCGAGGTTCCCAGCATGATACCGGGGTCATTACGGAACTGAGTGCGCACTTCCTCAATCATCTGCCCGGCGGCGCGTCCCACCGCACGGATAGCGAGTGACGAGAAGAGGAACACGAGCATAGCGCCGATGAAGGCGCCGATGAACACCTCGATTTGCGACAGGTTGATCGGCACCTGGCCGCGCACGATCGGCGTCTCCGGGGCCACCTGGCGGACCTTATCAAGGTAAGCCGAGAAGAGCAGGAAGGCAGCCAGCGCGGCCGAGCCGACCGCGTAACCCTTGGTGAGTGCCTTGGTCGTGTTGCCTACTGCGTCCAGCCCGTCGGTGATGTTGCGCACCTCGACCGCTTGGTGCGACATCTCCGTGATGCCGCCCGCGTTGTCGGTGATGGGGCCGAACGTGTCCATCGCCAGGATGTAGGCGCATGACATCAGCATGCCCATGGTGGCGACAGCAGTGCCGAAGATACCGGCGGCAACGCCCGTGTCGACGGGGAACGCGCCCACGCCCGGCACCTCGATATCGACGATTGCCGTGCCCACGAGGGGGTTGCCCTGGGTGCCGAGCCAGAAGGAGGCGCCAAGCGCCGTCACGATGGTGATCGTCGGCAGGAAGGTCGTCTCGAAACCGACCGCGATACCCGAGATGATCGTGGTTGCCGGGCCGGTGCGTGCAGCATCGGCGATTTCCTTCACCGGCCGCCACGAGCCCGCCGTGTAGTACTGGGTTATGTACACGAAGGCGATAGACGTCAGGATACCGATCAGGCCGGCGAAGCCGAACCAGATGCCCGCGGACCAACCGTTGGTGGCGGCTTCCGGCAGCATGATCCAGCTGATCACAAACATGAATACCGCGGAGATGCCGGCCATGATGTAGTAGCCGTTGTTCAGCGCGGCAAGCGCTGCGCGGTCTGTCACGTCTTGCCCGCCCCGGCCGCTGACCCGGGCGCTCAGGATGCCCACAACCGAGGCGATCAGGCCGAACGCGCGGATAACCAGCGGGAACAGGATCCAGGCAAGGTTGTCGCGGCCTGTGATCTCGAACAGGATCACGCCGAGGATCATAGCGCCGATGTTCTCGGCTGCGGTCGACTCGAACAGGTCGGCGCCGCGGCCCGCGCAGTCGCCCACGTTGTCGCCCACGAGGTCGGCGATAACAGCGGGGTTGCGGGGATCGTCCTCGGGAATACCGGCCTCAACCTTGCCGACCAGGTCGGCGCCCACGTCGGCGGCCTTGGTGTAAATACCGCCCCCCAACTGGGCAAACAGAGCGACGAAGGAGGCCCCGAAGCCGAAGCCCACGATCAGGAAAGGCGCCTGGGCGTACCCCGCTTCGCCACCCACGAAGGCGGAATAGGCGAAGAAGATAATGAACACGCCCAGCAGCGACAGAGCGACAACCAGGAAGCCCGACACGGCTCCGCCGCGCAGGGCAACGGTCAGTGCCTCTCCCAGCGAGCGGCGGGCGGCCGACGCGGTGCGCAGGTTGGCGCGCACGGCCACGTACATGCCGATATAACCCGAAATCGCGGAGGCCGCCGCGCCAAGCAGGAACGCTACGGAAGTCAGTATGCCCAGCGGCACCGCTTCGACCGTAGTACCCTGTGTGCTGCCCGGCAGCACGGCCAGCAATACGCCCACCAGCACCGCGGTTACAACCGCCAGGATTGCGATCGTGGTGTACTGGCGCCGCAGGAAGGCCATCGCGCCCTCGACGATCGTGCTGGCTATCTCCTGCATCTCCGGCGTTCCGGTATCGCGGCCAAGCACGTCGCGCATGAGGTACACCGCGAAGCCCACGCCGACCAACCCGGCAACCGGCACGAACCACGTGAGCAGCGTTACGACATCGTTATGGCTCATTAAGTCTTCTCTCCTCCAGTGCAAATTGGCAGGGTGTGTGGCCCCCTTGCCACACGCTCATTCCCGTGGCGACTCCGGGTTGAACACGCGGATAACCCGGCAGTATTTCACACGGAATGCCCGGACACTATCGCGCAACCGGGCAGGGCGTGTGAATTGTATCACAGATTCGCGCTTCCGGCAATGTGGAATCAGACGCACAAATAGTAGAGGCGGCGGGCCTTCACCCACCGCCTCTCGAAAGTCATGCCTGAGAGCGTTTGACGCCTAGCGGGCGGCAGGGCGAGCCTGCGCCGGAGCCTCGGGGCGGCGCCCGCGGCCGAAGAGCCGTCCCCACTCGCCGTTCTCCCAGATCACCAGCAGCATGGAAGCGTTGAAGATCGAGGAGTAGGTACCAGAGATGATACCGATCAGGAGGGCGAGCACGAAGTTGTGGATGCTCGCGCCGCCGAACAGGTACAGGGCGAAGAGCGTGAGCACCACCGTGATCGAGGTGTTGATCGAGCGGGCCAGCGTCTGCACCAGCGAGTAGTTCACCACTTCCTCGAAGCGCTCGAAGCGGCGCTTGCCCAGGTTCTCGCGCACCCGGTCGAACACCACGATGGTGTCGTGTACCGAGAAACCGATTATCGTCAGCATCGCAGTGATGAACAGCGCATCTACCTCGGTGTCGAGGAGCAGGCCCAGTATGGCGAACACCCCCAGCACCACCAGCACGTCGTGGATCAGCGCGAAGATAGCGCACACGCCGTAGCGTATTGCATTAGGCACCTTGCGGAACACGATGGTCAGGTAGATCAGAATCGCGAGCGAAGCAAGGCCCACCGCGCCGAATGCGCGCCAGATAAGCTCACGGCCGACCGTTGGGCCGACCGTGATGTCGTCCACCACCACGGCCGGATCGATGCGCCAGCGCGACACCTGCTCGGTGGTCGCGGGCACGGCGGTCGGCGTGGTATCGGTCGTCGTGGCGGTAGCGGTAATGGTGCCTGTCGCGCCTGGGGTCTGCGTAGCGATCGCACCCGAGGTCGCGACCGTCTGGGTGATCTGGCTGCCTGCCACGAGGTCCCGCCCGATGAGCACCTCAGCGATTCTCGAGCGGGCCTGCTCGCGCTGTGCGTCGGGGAGCTCGGCCACGCCGGGGATATCCATCGTTATGGTGTTGGTCACCACATCGCCCTCACCAAGCGTGCCGGCCTTGACGACGGCATTATCATACCCCGCCTCGGCAAGGGCTGCCTTGAAAGTCTCGGTGTTGAACGCCTCCTGCGTCTTTGGGATGACGGTCAGGCGCGTGCCGCCTGTGAAGTCGATGCCGGGCCGCAGCCCGCCCATGATAATAGCTATCACACCCGGCAGAATGATTATCGTCGAGATGATCAGGAACAGGATGCGCTTGTCTACTAGGTTGATCATTGGTTCCTCGTGGTCAGGGGTCGGAGGTTGGCGCGCTCGGGATTACTGCCCGGCGACCGGGGTTCCGGTAGGCTCGGTCTTGGCGGTTTCCAGGTGGAACGCCCAGCGGCTGTTAGCCAGCGGGGTCACTACGATGGCGCGCAGGAATGTGCGGGTCACGGTGATGGCGGTGAACATCGACACGAGCACGCCGATCGCCAGCGTCAGAGCAAAGCCCTTGATGATGCTGGCCCCGCCGAAGGTCGAGCCGAACCAGAACAGGATGGCACAGGTGATCAGCGTTGATACGTTGCTGTCGCGGATGGACGGCCACGCGTGGTCGAAGCCCGCCTCGACCGCCGCGCGCAGAGTCTTGCCCGAACGCAGTTCTTCCTTGAGGCGTGCGAAAATGAGCACGTTGGCGTCCACGGCCATACCGATGGACAGGATAAAGCCCGCGATACCGGCCAGGGTCAGCGTGACCGGCACCATCTTGAATACCGCGTACACGACGAGCGAGTATACGAGCAGTGCCACCGAAGCGAGCACGCCCGGCAAGCGGTAATACGTGATCATGAAGAGAACTACCAGGCCAAGACCGATTATGCCGGCCACAATGCTCTTGTCGATGGCATCCTGGCCCAGGGTCGCCGAGATCTTGCGCTCCGACTGCAGCGTCAGGCTCACGGGCAGCGCACCGTACTTTAGCTGGAGCGCCAGCTTCTGCGCTTCTGCCAGCGTCATGCCGCGGATAACGCCGCTACCTCCCGTGATCGCGCCCTCGATTACCGGGGAGCTGATTACGCGCTTGTCCAGCGTGATCGGCATGAACTTGCCGAGATTGCGCTGGGTGAAGTCGGCGAACGTGTTGGCCGCGTCCCCCTTGAGGGTAAAGGCGACCTGAGGCTGGCTGGCCTGGTCGAACACGACCTGCACGGCGCGGCCGTCAATATCGTTACCCGTGACGATGGTCTCGTAGGTGGCAGGGCACTCGAACTCGCCCGAGGCCGCGGCTGTGGGAGCGGCGGTGGGCGTGGTGCCGACGGTGCCCGTGACGGTGGCCGCCGCTGTAGCGGTAGCCGCTGCCGTGGGGGTCGGCGCGCCCTGTCCGGCGCGAACCTGCTCGGGACGCGGCTTGCCCAGACTCGTGCAGATCAGCGCACCTTCGGCCTGGGCCGTCGAGCCGCCGTCCACGATCTCGAGGAAGGCAGTCTCCTGGATCACGGCACGCGCATCTTCGAGGTTGGAAATGCCGGGCAGCTCTACGAGGATACGGTTGCCCTCGGCGGTCTGCACGATAGGCTCGGCGGCGCCGGTGCCGTTGGCGCGCTCTTCGAGCACGTTGCGGGCCGCCTCTAGCTGCTCACTGGTGATCTGCTCGTTGCCCAGCGGCTCGGCCTGGAATACAAGCTGCAGGCCGCCCTGAAGGTCGAGGCCCAATCTGGCGGAGGTGTCGCGGCACGAATCACCGATGCATACGCGGTCGGTCATGTCGATGTAGCCCGCGAGGATGGTCAGTAGAAGGATGCCGACTAGCCAGACGTACAGGTTCTGTCGCAAGAGAATGCTCCTCTATGGGTCTTGGGACGGCGAGAATAACGCCGCGGGTGGGCGCCCGTTTGCGGATAGGGTCGTCCGGCGTGCGGGATATGTGCCCCGGCGGACGCTTGCATGAGGCATGAATCTAAAGCCTGCTCGCAAGCGCAGCCGAATACCAATTATAAAGTAGACCTCCCTACCTGTCAAACAAAAACCGGCCCGGCCCGCGGCTTAGCGTTGACTCCTCCGTTGGGCGGCAGTAATATGGGGCCGCCGGGCAGGCGGAACCCGGCCTGAATTGTGCTTAACACCCGGCGCAAAAGCGAATTTCGCCGGCAGTCTTCACAGCCGGCATATTTAGGGGGAAGCCGACACCATATGTTTTGGGGACTTGCACTCGTAGTGCTGCTCGTCGTCACGACTGCGTTCTTCGTCGCGGTCGAGTTCGCGCTCGTCAGCGTGCGCCGGACCCGCATCGACCAGTTGGTGTCTGAGGGCAACAGCGGCGCCGTCCTCGTCAAGAAGGGTCTGGACAACCTCCAGACCTACCTCGCGGCGGCTCAGGTGGGCATCACCATGGCGAGCCTGGGCCTCGGCGCGCTGGGCGAGCCGGTCGTTGCCACGATGATCACGCCCCTGCTCGAAGCGGTGTTGCCCCACGAGGCCGTGGAGCGCGTGATCTCCCTCCATACCATCAGCTTCATCATCGCCCTGCTGCTCGTGACCATCGTCGAATTGGTGCTTGGCGAGACTGTGCCCAAGATCGCGGCCATCCAGCGCGCCGAGCGCATGTCGCTCGCGACGATCCGGCCGATGGGCTTTTTCCTGATCTTCTTCCGCCCGCTGATCTGGATCATCAACGTGCTCTCCAACTTCTTCCTTAGGCTGGCGGGCCTGCCGCCCGACGCCGAGCACTCTGCGGTCTACACGGTGGAGGAGCTTGAGATGATGGTGGCATCTAGCCGCCAGGCGGGCATCTTAGACCGCACAGAAGAGGGCATCTTGCGCCGCGTATTCGACTTCGGCGACCTGCTCGTGCGCCAGGTGATGCGCCCCCGCACCGAGATAGACGCTATACCCGTCAACGCCACGTTCGAGCAAGTCACAACCATCATCGCCCACGCCCGGTATAGCCGCTTCCCCGTGTACGAGGGTGATCTCGACCATATCGTTGGCGTGGTACACGTGAAGGACCTCTACCTCGACATGGTGTCGGCTGGGGCCTCTGCCGCCGAGCCGCTGGGACCAAACGGCCGCCAGACGGTGCCGTTGCCCGCGACCTACAAGATGGACATTCGCGGATGTATGCGCCCCATAATGGCCGTGCCCGAGACGGTGAACGTGGGCGAATTGCTCAACCTGATGAAGCTGCGCGGCCTGCAGATCGCACTCGTGGTCGACGAGTACGGCGGCACCTCGGGCATGGTCACGCTGGAGGACGTGCTCGAGGAGATCGTCGGCGACGTGCGCGACGAGTTCGAGCCGAGCGAGGGCAACCTGGCTATTGAGGTCACGCCCTCGGGCACGCTGGTGGACGGACTCGCGCCCATCCACGACGTGAACGAAGTGCTTGGAATGACCCTGCGGAGCGAGTCGGACACCCTGGGCGGGTTCGTGTTCGAGACGCTTGGGCGCAAACCGGAGATCGGCGACGAAGTGCGGCACAACGGGTTCACCTTCACGGTCGATGCGCTCGACGGCCTACGGATAGCCCGCGTGCGCATCACGAAGACGGGCGCGGCGGCGCGCGGCCGGGGCGAGACGCCAACCGATGAAAGCTGACGACAGGCGAGGCCCGCGCACGGCAAGGCGGCCTACGAAGCCTGCTCGCCCGCGCGCCCTGCCCCCTACAGAATACGCCGCGAGTGCCCCGCCAACCGGCGAGGAGCGCTTGCAGAAGATACTGGCTCGCGCAGGAATAGCCTCGCGCCGCGCCGCCGAGGAGATGATCGCCGCCGGGCGCGTAACCGTGAACGGGCAGGTCGTAACCGAGATGGGCAGCCGGGCCAACCCGCTGATAGACAGGATCGAGGTCGACGGCAAGCCTATCCGCAGCGTACAGACGAGCGCGGGCCCCGCCGAGCACGTGTACATCATGCTGAACAAGCCGGAGGGCGTGGTCACCACGACGAAGGACACCCACGGCAGGCCCACGGTGCTCGACGCGATATCCGCCGCGACGCAGGAGAACCGCGAGCGTGTGTACCCCGTCGGCAGGCTCGATGCCGACACGACCGGGCTGCTGCTTCTGACCAACGACGGCGAACTCACCTTCCGCCTGACCCACCCACGCTACAAGGTCGAGAAGGAGTACCACGCACTCGTGCGCGGGCGGCCGGACGAAGCGGCGCTGCAGCGGATGCGCGAGGGCATCGAAGTCGAAGGTGAGTTGACGGCCCCCGCGAAGGTGAAAGAGATCGAGCAGGTCGGTCCGAACACGCGCCTTCGTGTAGTGATACACGAGGGGCGCAAGCGCCAGATCCGCCTGATGTGCGCCGCGGTCGGCCACCCCGTAATTGAGCTGCGCCGCGTGCGCTTCGGCCCCCTCTCTCTCGGCGACCTCCAGCCCGGCAAGTGGCGCAGGCTAGCGGTGCACGAGGTACACGCCCTGCGCAAGGCAGTGCGCATGTCCGCCACCGGGCGCTGACTGCCGCCGGTAGCACCCGCCCGCCGCGATGCGTTACAATGCGGCAGCATTTTCGCGCGAGGAGTAACGAGTGACCTCAGGCCAGAGCTGGACAGAGGCGGACCAGGGGGAACAGGCCCATAGACCGGGCTTCCCGGACACCATCGCAATAGACGGGCCCGCGGGCGCGGGCAAGAGCACCATCGGCCGGCTGCTGGCCGAACGGCTCGGCTACATCTTCTTAGACACCGGCGCCATGTACCGCGCCGTAGCTCTGGCGGCCGTGAGGCAGGGGATCTCGCCGGAGGACGGCGCCGCTCTGGCCGACCTGGCCGAGACCCTGCCCATCCTGATCGAAAAGCCCGCGCCCGGCGAGACGGACGGCCGTGCTTACACCGTGAAGATCGACGGCGAGGACGTCACCTGGGATGTGCGCCGCCCCGAGGTCGAGGCGATCGTGTCCGAGGTGGCCTCGTGGCCCGACGTGCGGTGGGCTCTGGTGCGACAGCAGCGCAATATGGCCCGGAAGTGGCCTGTGGTGATGGTCGGCCGCGACATTACCACCGAGGTGCTGCCCGACGCCGAGCTGAAGATCTACCTCGAGGCCTCGCTCGAGGAACGGGCGCGCCGCCGCCACGAGGAGCTGATTGAGCGCGGTCGCGAGGTGACCTACGAGCAGGTGGTGCAGGAGATCTCTCACCGCGACTACCTCGACACGCACCGAGAAGCAGGCGCGCTAAAGAAGGCGCCGGATGCGATCGTGGTTGACAGCGACGGCCTCAGCATTGAGCAAACGCTAGAGCGCGTGATGGATATTGTGCGCGGCTGGCGAAAGTCGGAGCGCGAGTCGTTCTTCGAGTAGGCTACTCGCCCGTATCGCGGTCGTAGCGCCTGAGTGAGGGCACGAGCACGCCCGTGACGACGGTAGCGAGCAGCACCCCCAGCCCGCCCACAGCGATGGATGGCCCAAGCCCTATCACCGCGGCCACCACTCCCGCCCTCAATTCCCCAAGCTGCGGCCCTCCCATATAGAACATCATGTTCACCGACGTCATGCGCCCTCGCAGCTCGTCGGGCGTGGAAAGCTGGCGGATCGTCTGGCGCATGACCATGCTCACGGTGTCGGCTGCACCCGTGCCCGCGAGGGCCATTAGCGTTATCGCGTACGACGT
>DASTEB010000577.1:0-12946 GCA_035710025.1 Chloroflexia bacterium | reverse complement strand
TAACCAACCCACCCGCGACAACTACCTCAACAGCCTGTCAGCTTCGGGGCCGAACGACGTTTGGGCCGTGGGTCACTACGCCACCGACGGCAGGACCGACCAGAGGACCCTCACCATGCACTGGGACGGCTCATCCTGGTCCATCGTCCCCAGCCCCAACGTAGGCTCCAACCGCAACTATCTCAACGGCGCGGCCTCGTCAGGCCCCAACAGCGCCTGGGCGGTCGGCTTCTACTGGAACGCGAGCAACGTGCAGCGCACGCTCACCATGCGCTGGAACGGCAAGTCCTGGAACGTGGTTCCCAGCCCCGACGCTTCGGCCCACGAGAACTACCTCAACGGCGTCGTCGCCGGTGGGCGAGAAGTGTGGGCGGTCGGCCTGTACAGCCCCGACATGGTGCGCTACCGCTCGCTTATGATGCGCTGGAACGGTAGCAGCTGGCGTATCGTGCCCAGCCCGAACGCGGGCGCGCAGGACAACTACCTGCTCGGGGTCGCCCTCGCCGGGCGGCGCGACGTGTGGGCTGTGGGCTACTCGAGCGATGCCGGGGCGAACGTGCGCACCATGACAATGCGCCGCGGCTGCCGCCGCTGACCGCGTGTAGCTGCACCCCCGAAAAGTCGACTTACGGCGTGGCCGCCGGAGTGGCCGCGGGCGGCTCCACCTGCCTCAGGCTCACCGAATACGTCAGCCCCGGCTTGCCGATGTCCCCCTGGTTCTTCACCTGCACGTAATACCAGCCCGTCTCGTCTTCCTTAGGGAAGAAGTCGATGCGCGAAGCGCCCTTGCCCCCCGGTATGTCGTCGTTCGTCGCCAGTAGAGGCGCCTTCCCCTCGCGGTTCAGCAGGTACAGGTACGTGTCCACCCCGATGCTCAGGTTCGACGTCTCGATGCTGTACCCCTTGCCCCCCTTGGCGAAGAACTTGATCGTATCAACGTCGTTGGTCGGGCAAAAGATGTGGTTCTGCGTATCCCCCAGCAGTATCTCCTTCGCCTGGTGAGGCAGCCCGTCGTTCTCGAAGCTGTCCTTGCACCTGTCGGGCGTGCGCGTAGCCGTGGGCCCCGCCGCCACCACGGGCACCTGCGTCGGCCCCGGCCCCGAGGGCGTGAATAGGCCCAACTGCGGCCCGAAGAACCACCCCCCGGCCGCCAGCAGCAGAATCAGCACCGGCCCGCCCACCATCAGCTTCCACCGCCCCGTCTGCGCGGACTCGCCCGCACGCCTGCCCCTACCGGTCACTCTCTCGGCCCCCGCCTGCCCGCTCGGCTCGACCCCGCGCCCTCGACCGCCGTTGCCCTTCACGCCTACCTGCTCCAGCGGCCGCGTCTCCTCGATCCCCACTACTACTGCTTCCTCCTCTACCGCCTTTTCCGGTTCCAGCGTCAGCGGCCCCGTTGTCCCGCTCGCGGAGCCTAAGGGCCGGGCCGCATCCGCAACGCCCACCCCCGCGAGCGGGCCGCTTGTGCCATCGGCCTGCTGTCCCTTCAGCCCCGGCCTCTGCACGCTGAATATCTGCCCGTCGGCCGAGCGCATGTACAGTGTCGGCGTGCCCCACTCCAGCCCGTTGCCCCTCGACTCGGTGAAGATCACCTTGCGCGCCTCGGTCGCGGCTGCATCAATAGGATAGCCGTCGGCGATCGAGCGGTAGAACTCGTGGGCGAACGTGATCGCCGCCTCGTCCGTGATGTCGAACTGCATCGCGGCCACCGCGGGCAGCCCGCCCTGCACCAGCCTCTGCGCCACCCCCCCGAATGGGTCCGAAGCAGTCGTGTGTGCGCCCTCGCACGCGTTCAGCACCGCCAGCCGCAGCGACGGGTGGTCGTGCAGCAGCACCGCCAGTTCCTGCCCGCTCACCATCCGGCTCGTGCCGTCCTTGTCCTCGAACGCCAGCACGCCGTCGTCGGTCTGCCTGTCGAACGCCCCGTGCCCGATGAAATGGAAGATGTGGTACTCACCGCGCCGCAGCTGCCTCTGCAGGGCGGGCAGCGTGGGCGTGTCCATCACGTCCATCTGCACCAGCCCCTCGTCTCGCAGGTCGCCCAGCGCCTCGCTCAGGTTGTGCCACTCTTGCCGCACGTTGAGCGGGGCGAGGTCGGTCGGCCCGGCGATCATCACGATGATGCGCAGCGGCGGGCTTATCCTCACCGGGCGAGTGCGCTCCGGCAGGTCGAGGTACCTCACCAGCGGCGTCTCGGTGGACAGCGCCAGGAACTGGTTGAACGTGGGGTTGTACATGTACTCCCACGGCACGCCCGCAAGCTCGGGTACGTCGGCCAGCCTCAGTCTGATCCGCACCCCGGTGCGCTTGCGCCCTGCGCCCGATGCCGCTTTCTGCCGGGCCATCTCAAGGCTGCTCTGCAGCGCGCTCCGAACGTCCGCCGTGAACAGCGCATCGTACAGCTTCGCCCCGAACCGCTTGGCCGCCTCCACCTCCTGCGTGTCCACCCGCCTCACACCTCGCCGCGGAGGCCCGGCCTTCAGGATGAAGTTCTCAAGCCCTTCCTCTGTGAACGGCAGCACGAACGTGGCGCGCACCGACTTCCCGCCCGGCGACTGCACCATCAACCGGTACCCACCGCTCTCGGGGCCGCGCTGTATCTGCATGTCCAGGTTTACGTACGCTATGCTGCTCATCAATGTTCCCATCGTAGTGTATGTGGGGATGGGGCCGGGCGCAGACCTCAGGGGGTGAGGGCGAGGGATCGGAGTGCCTGCAGTGTTGCCGGGGTGAAAGGCGCCCGGTTCAGCCACATCGCCCGGCAACGTGGCGGCCATCCGATAGAGCGCAGGCGGCGACGAATGCAGCAACTATACCCGCATACCGGGGGCGAGTCAATCCACTGTTCGGATTATCCTGGAACGCGGCAGGAGGGCACGCCACCCACGACGTGCCCTCCTTGCATAGCTCGGTTGCTCTCAGAACCCTTCTTCCACCCGGTATATCTCGTCGGCCACCAACCCGTGGGCCTCGCGGTGTACGGTGTTGGCTGCTTCGGCATCGGGCGCGTCCACCAGGCAGAAGATCTTGCCCTCGTTCTCGTCCACCCAGTACCGCAGGTACCTCACTCCGTACCTGTCCTGCGTCTGCAGGTCCTTCACGTGCGCTTCCGCCACGTCCTTCGTCGTCGCACCCGGCACGTTGTGTACGTCCATGTAAAGAGGCATTTTCGTCTACTCCTTTCGTCTTGACCGTTATTCTCGTCTCCAGCCGGGCGCTAGATGCCCGATCTCCTGCCTCGCGCCGCGTAGGTCAGGCTCGTCACGGCCCCCGCCGCCAGCAGCAGCGCGGCAAGCCACAGCCACTCACCCGGTCCGCCCCCTCCGGTGCGCGGCATGCCCGCAGGCTCGGTCGCGGCAGCGGCCTCGGGCGCCGCCTGGGCGACCAGCGTGGTGATCTCCGCGCCCTTGGGCACCAGCAGTCCCGCGAAGATGGCGGCGTTGGCCGAACTTACGTTGATCATCACGTGCCTTACGCCCGCCCGCTCGTTCACCACCATCCCCGGCGTTACCTTGTGCTCCATCCCGCCCTCGGGCCGCAGGGTAAGCTCGCCTTCTTTGCCCACCACAACAGCGGGGCCGCCGTGGAAGTGCAGCGGGATCTGCGCCCCCGGCGCGAAGTCGAGCACCAGGTTCACCAGGTCATACTCGCCCGCCGTCACTCCGGCCAGCGGGAAAGCTCCTTCGTTCGCCAGCGTCGGACCCGACACCGTGGACGCCGTGTCCAGCACCGTCGTCACGTCCTGCCCCTTCGGCAGCAGTATGACCGCGAGGATGCGGGTGTTGGCCGCGCTCTTGTTCGTCATGGTATGCTGCACCCGGGCAGTCTCGTTCACCACATCGCCGGGCATCAGCTTGCGCTCCGTGCCCCCTTCCGGCAGCAGGGTAAGCTCGCCCTCCATGCCGACCACCAGGGCCGGGCCGCCGTGGAAGTGCAACGGTATGCCGGCCCCCGGCGCGAAATCGAGCACCAGGTAGACGAGGTCGTAGTCCCCCGCTTCCACGGTCAACGGGAACGTCCCCTCGAACGATACCGACGGCCCTTCCTGCGCTGCTGGCGCCGCCAGCGCGTTGAGCGCGCCCGCGAAGGGTAACGGCGCCAGCAGCGCCAGCATAACCGCGAGCATTCTTGCTCTGTTCATTATCGTCCTCCCTAAGTTCAATAAGATGCCGCTGAGTGGGCCTTCGCTTAGCAGGGCACCTGCCCCGCGCTCTTCCGAGCCTATCCCATGCGAAGAGCCGCCTTCGGACCGCACACCCCGGCTCGCTTCCCGGGTTCTGCCGCGCCTCGATGTACCGTCCTCGACTCTCTTCGCGCCTCCCGCAACCGCCTCTCGATAGTCTGCCGACAGGTCGAGCGCGTGTGCGTGTGACTCCATTAAGTCAGAAGGACGCGTATAATGGTCTACACAAATTCCTGCACAAGAACCTGGACAGAAACCTGTGCACCTTACCCCCTGTTGTCGCGCCTCGATTTCGATGCTGCTGCGTGGCTATGGACGGCAAGACCGGCCGTTGCGGGGAGCCGCAATGCACGACACCGGCGGAGCGAGACTCCTCGGCCGGTGGAGTGAACACGCACGCCGCCATTGAGCGCGCGCTGGAAGGTGCCTGACCTGTCACCATGACTGCCCGTCCAACGGCGCAGCACTCCCAAAGCGAGGACCTGAATGGACACACCCGGCGGCACAGAACCCCGCCCCGATCCCATAGCCGGCGGCGCAACCTCATTCGGCCCCGGCTTCTGGCTTGGCACGGCTCTCGCGGCCCTGGTCGGCGCCGGGGTCGGCGTCTTCTTCGTCTTGCCCCTCGGCCTCATCGTCGTGGAATACGTCATCTTCCCCCTGGCGCTCTTTGTGGGCGCCGTCCTCGCCTCGCTCGCCGCGAGCTGGGTGGGCAACCGCCTTGCCCCCGATGCCACCCGCGCCCGCCTGTCGCGCGTGGCCGGCGTTACCTTAGCGGCCGCCGCGGTCCTGGCCGTGCTCTTGCTCGCCGGTTCGGCCCTGCGCCTGGTGCTCCTTGGCCCTGTCTTCTACGTGGGTCTCTTCTCCGCCGTGGTCCTCGCTCTCGCGGCCACCCTCGCTGCCGCACGTTTCCGTTCTGCCCAGTCGGTCTCGAGCGACGGGCGCCTCGCGCTCTGGCTGCTCGTGCTCGCTGTCCTGAGCGTGCCCGCCGCCATCTTCCTCGCCTGGCTCGCCGGGCTGGCGGGCGCGTAAAGCACCCCAACGCAACCCCGGCTCCCCTCGACCGAACGCCGCGCGGGTAACACATTCCGCCGAATTGCCCCATAATTACGTCATAGATTGACGTATACTTGCTGTACCATTTTGGGAGCGAAGAGATGGCAAACACCGCCACCCGGCTGATTACCCTCATCATGCTTCTGCAGCGGCGTCCCAACCAGACCGCCAGGCAACTGGCGCAAGAGCTCGAAGTGTCCCCGCGCACCGTCCAGCGGTACATGGCCATGCTCGACGAGATCGGCATCCCAATCTACGCCGAGCGCGGCCCGTACGGCGGTTACGCGCTGGTGCGCGGCTACAAGATGCCCCCGCTCATCTTCACCCCCGAGGAGGCCGTGGCCCTCTACCTGGGCACCGCCTTCACCGAGCAGGTGTGGGCCCGACTCTACCGCGAGGCCGCGCGCAGCGCCATCGCCAAGCTGGACAACGTCCTCCCCGACGAGCAGCGCCGCGAGGTCGCCTGGGCGCAGCGCACCCTGCACGCCGTCGGTGTGCAGTGGGGAGACCCCGCCCTCAGCGCGCCCCACCTGGAGAAGCTGTGGGACGCCGTCCGCGCCGGGCGCACGGTCAGGATGTCCTACCTCGGGCGCGGTCACCAGGCACCCACTGAGCGCCGCTTCGACCCCTACACGCTGGTGCACAGCTGGGGCTGGCACTACACCATCGGTTACTGCCACCTGCGCCGCGGCATCCGCACGTTCCGCCTCGACCGCATCGTCGAGCTTGAGGTACTCGACGACACCTTCGACCCGCCCACCGGCTTCAATCTCGAGGCATACGTCGCGGCCGAGCCCTTCTTCCACCCCTCGCTGCACGCGCGCCTCCGCTTCGGGCCGCACGCCGCGCATCAGGCGCTCAACAACCGCGCCTTCTGGGACACCCTGGAAGAGCACCCCGACGGCTCGATAACCGCCACCTTCGCCGCGCACGACCTGGAGGGGGCCGCCGGCATCGTTCTGCGCTACGGCTACCTTGCCGACGTGCTCGAGCCGTCCGAGCTGCGCGACATCGTGCTGGCCCGAGCCAGGGCCATAGTCGAACGCTACGCCCCATCAAATAGACCCGAACAGGCACCCGAATAGATTCAGAGAAAGCACAACAAGGAGAATAAAATGCAGGTAGAACCTTTCAAGATCGAAGTACCGCAGGCCGAGTTAGACGACCTTCAGCAGCGCCTCGCCCGCACCCGCTGGCCCGATGAGCTGCCCGGCGTCGGCTGGTCCTACGGCCTCCCCCTCGAATACGTGAAGCGCCTCGTCGAGTACTGGCGCGGCGGCTATGACTGGCGCAAGTGGGAAGCCAGGCTCAACCGGTACCCCCAGTTCACCACCACCATCGACGGGCAGAACGTCCACTTCCTCCACGTGCGCTCCCCCGAGCCAAACGCCCTGCCCCTCATCATGACCCACGGCTGGCCCGGCACCGTCGTGGAGTACCTCGACGTGATCGGCCCCCTCACCGACCCCCGCGCCCACGGCGGCGACCCGGCCGATGCCTTCCACCTCGTCATCCCCTCGATCCCGGGTTTCGGCTTCTCCGGCCCCACCCACGAGGCCGGCTGGGACACCCGCCGCATCGCCCGGGCCTGGGCCGAGCTCATGCAGCGCCTCGGCTACACTCGCTACGGCGCGGTGGGCAACGACGGCGGCTCCATGATCTCCCCCGAGGTGGGCCGCTTCGACCCCGAACACGTCGTCGGCGTGCACGTCACCCAGATCTTCTCGTTCCCCTCCGGCGACCCCGCCGAGTTCGAGGGCATGTCCGAGCAGGATCTCAACGCGCTCAAGATCCTCGAGTCGTTCACGGCCGACAAGTTCGCCTTCAACAACCTCCACTCCACCCAGCCGCAGACCATCGCCTACGCCCTGCTCGACTCCCCCGCCGGCCTGCTGGCATGGAACGCCCAACTCTTCGGCGACGCCGTGGACGACGACTTCATCCTGACCAACGTTATGATCTACTGGGTCACGCGCACAGCCGGGTCGTCCATCCGCCTGTACTACGAGGACTCCCACGCCGCCGCCCGGAGCACCGAGCCGACAACCACGCCCATCGGCGTGGCCGTGTTCGCCAATGACTTCCACTCCATCCGCCGCTTCGCCGAGCGCGACCACCGCAACCTCATACACTGGTCCGAGTTCGACCGGGGCGGCCATTACGGCGCTCACGAAGCCCCCGACCTGCTCGTGGGCGACGTGCGCAAGTTCTTCGCCCGCGTCCGCTGACCTGCCCACCCACTTCAACAGACGCCAAACCGACCCCTGCAGCCGCGGGGGTCGGGCGATTCTCCTGCCTGCACATGCCATAATTGCCAATACTTGAGCGGCCGTAACGCGTTGGAGGACGCACCGACGATGAACATCATCCCCTTAATGCTCGCCAGCTACGTCGCCCGGCAGGTCGGTTGCGACATGGACCGCATCTGTGGCCAGGGCGCCAAAGCCGCCGTCGCCCACTTCACCCCCGCCAGCACCGTCCCCGCCCGACGCCCCTGGAGTGGGCGCTGTAGCCCCCGCAATCAGTGGGGCGCGGCCACGGCCTGTAGAACTTCCTCGGCCGTCTGCTCAGGTGTCTTGCCCTCGGTATACACCGTTATCCTGGCGAGGTCGTAGTTGCAGTGGCTGCGCACCCACAGCCCGAAGTAGTCGAAGTGATCGCCCAGGAAGTGCGGGTTGATGCGCCGCTGCTCTTCGCGCTCCCTCAGCACGCGCACCGACACGTCGGGGTCGGGCGACGGCAGCACGAGCACCACGTTGGGGAACGGCTCGAGCGCCCGCTTCACCCGGGCGAACAGCGCCTCGTCCTCGTACACCGTATGCCCGGCTCCCAGGTCGAAAATGCAGTTATGGTGCTCGCCCAGCAGTCGCTCCAGCGCGTCGGGGAAGAAGGTCTGGAAGTACAGGTCGGCCTCGTACGGCTGCGGCCCGCCGATCAGCCGCATGAACTTCTCGTCGTCAAAGCCAAGCTCGCGGTAGTAATACTGGTGCCCGTCGAGCGACACACTGTGCAGACCCAGCCGCCGGGCCAGCAGCCTCCCTATGGTGCTTTTGCCCGCGCCGAACGGTCCGATCAGCACGATCTCCGATTTGTCGGCCAACGAGTACACCTCCCGTGCCGTGCGTATACTCTGGTCGGATTATACACGAGCCGGGCGGAGCGAAACGGGGCGCGGGACCAACTCACACGGGTGGTATAATGGAGTCGGGCGTCCGAATACACGGTATGTGCTCTATCTGAGTGCCGGAGTTGCCCGTTGACCACGACCCTCCGCCTGCCCACACCCAATAGCTGGTACGCGCTCGCCTTCTCGTCCGAGCTAAAGCCCGGCACGGTGCTCACGCGCCGCCTCGCCGGGCAGGATCTCGTCGTGTACCGCACGCGCTCGGGCAAGGCCAACGTCACCGGCGCGTACTGCCCCCACCTCGGCGCGCACCTGGGCCACGGGGGCACCGTTGTGGGCGAAGAGATCCGCTGTCCCTTCCACGCCTTCCGCTTCGATCTCGACGGGCGCTGCACCGCCACCGGCTACGGCACGAAGCCCCCGCCCACCGCCCGCCTTAACGTCTGGCCCGTCCGCGAGGCCAACGGCATCGTGTTCGTTTGGTACGACTCTCGCGGCCTGCCGCCCGCCTGGACGCCCCCGGCCCTTGACATGCGCGGCTGGACCCGAATGCACCGCCGCGCCTTCACCCTGCGCGACCACCCCCAGGAGACGGTCGAGAACGGCGTGGACATCGGCCACTTCGCTATCGTGCACGGCTACTCCGACGTGCAGGTTGAGCAGGACATCTGCATCGACGGCCCGGTGTTCCGCACCGCCTACGCCGCCACCCGCCCGATGCCCGGCCTGGGCCGCCTCGGCGCGAAGGTCCGCTTCCACTTCGAGCTTGCTGCCTACGGTCTGGGCTACTCCCTGGTCCACGTGCGCGTGCCCCGCTTCGGCGTGCGCAGCCGCCTCTTCATCCTCGCCACCCCCACCGAGCCTGACCGCATCACCCTGCACCTCGCGCTCAGCCTGCGCAAAGTCAACCCCGGCAAACAGTACCACCCGCTGCTCGGCATCGTGCCCGGCGGCCTACTCAGCAACCTGATAGCACGCGCCGTCCACGCCAGCCTGGTGCACGACGCCAACCAGGACTTCGTCATCTGGGAGAATAAGCGTTACGTCCACCCGCCCGCGCTCGCCCAGGGCGACGGCCCCATCGGTAAGTTCCGAACCTGGGCCAGGCAGTTCTACCACGAGCAGCCCGTGGTGATCGAAGCGTAGCCGGCACAAGCAAGCCGTCCGCGCACAAACAACTCTTTCCGAGGGCTTCACCATGAGATACGGCATCAACAGCCCCGGCTTCGGGCAGTTCGCCGATCCGCGCTTGCTGGCCGAGCTAGCCCGCCTCGCGGAGGACGCCTGGTGGGACGGCTACTTCATCTGGGACCACGTCTACTTCGGCGCCCCCGGCGCTCCCCCGGCGCCAATCGGCGATCCCTGGGTCACGCTGGCCGCCATGGCAGCCGCCACCTCGCGCATCAGGCTCGGCACCCACGTCACCCCGCTGCCCCGCAGGCGGCCCTGGAAGCTGGCCCGCGAAGTCGTCACCCTCGACCACCTGTCCAACGGCCGCTTCACCCTCGGCCTGGGCATCGGCGAGGACCGCTTCGGCCGCGAGTACAGCGCCTTTGGCGAGCCTACCGACGACCGCCTGCACGGCGAGATGCTGGACGAAGGGATAGACGTGCTGCGCGGCCTGTGGAGCGGCGAGCCGTTCAGCTGCCACGGCAAGCACTACCACATAGACGACGTGACCTTCCTCCCCCGCCCCGTGCAGCCCACCATCCCCATCTGGATCGGCGCGTGGTGGCCCCACAAGAAGCCCTTCCGCCGCGCCGCCCGCTGCGACGGTATCGCGCCCATCGGCGCTGAGGGCCGCCTCTCCCCCGTCGACTACCGCGACATCCTGGCCTACGTCGCGCAGTTCCGCGAAAGCGGCCTTCCCTTCGACGTAAGCCGGACCGCCTTCCTCCCCGAGGGCAGCCCCGCCGAGGCCGCCGCCGCGATCGCCGAATACGAACAGGCGGGCGTCACCTGGTGGCTGCAGCCTCTGGAAGACGACATGGGCACGCTCGACGATCTACGCGCCATCGTCCGCAAAGGCCCGCCCCGCTCCTGACCGGCCGCCGCGGCAGTGAAAGAGTGGTGCCGTCTAAGGGACGGGCTACCTAAGGCGCGCGCCTCTTCCGCAGGAAGGTATGATAAAGACTGTGATGCACGAGATTGAGCTGACGAAGGCGAACAGGCTGAGGCTGGCCGAGGCGTTCCGGCACAGCAAGCGCGTGGACTACTCGATAGACTGCGTGGTCGAGGGGC
Organism: Chloroflexia bacterium; assembly: GCA_035710025.1. Lineage (GTDB taxonomy): Bacteria > Chloroflexota > Chloroflexia > QHBQ01 > JADMIH01 > JADMIH01. The sequence continues at coordinate 2,342 of DASTEB010000577.1, read as the reverse complement.
AGATGGGGCGCGCCTACGCCGACGACACGGCGAAGCCGACGGCTTACTGCATAGGGACCGGGCCGTTTCGCTATTTCGCAGGGGATGCGCGAGGCCCCGGCGGGGTGGGGATGGTGAGGGGACTCGAGCCGTACCTGCTGCTGATGCCCTCAGGGCCGGGCTGGCCGGAGGTGTGGCGCGAGGTGTACGGGGAACGGCTGCACGACTTCCCCCGGTACAGCTTCGGGACGGAGAGCCTGTCGGCGGAGCACCTGGAAGGGCTGCTCGAGGGGTCGAGGTACAGGGACAGCATCGTGCCGGTGACGGCGGACCTCGCGGAGAAGATAGCGAGGCAGGGCGAGGACTACCTGGAGATAGGGGATTTCGACTCGCCGGAGGACTTCGAGGAGCGCGGCATCGGGTTCGCGGCATTCGTGGGCGACGAGGTGATTGGCACGGCGTACTCGTCGCTGGTGTGCAGCAAGGGGATCGAGGTCAGCATCTTCGTGGGGGAGGGGCACCGAAGAAAGGGTGCCGCCACGGCGCTGGCGAGCAGGCTCGTGCTGGAGTGCCTGCGCCGGGGGCTGAGGCCGAACTGGGACGCGGCAAACCCTGAGTCGCACAGGCTGGCGCTGAAGCTGGGGTTCACGTTCGCCGGGGCGTACGACGCATACTACGCGGCGAGGTAATGGCGAGCGAGTATACTTGACAGCGGCGGCGCAAGAGGACGTCGGAGCAGCAGCATTCAGTCGGAGAGGCCATGTCCCGAGCTATGCCGGTCTCTAACTCCAATCAGGGCGACGAGCCTTCCCTGCCGGATGGGGCTGGGGAGGGGACTGAGGCGCGGGCAGTCGCGGCTCGCGTGACGCCACTGCCTGTGCAGTTCACGCCGTTTGTCGGGCGGGAGAGGGAGAGCGCGGCCGTCAGGCAGCTATTGCTCAGGGGCGACGTGCGCCTGCTCACGCTCGTTGGCCCGCCCGGTATCGGAAAGACCCGCCTCGCCATCCAGGTAGCAGCCGGCTTGCCGGCCGACTTCCGGGACGGCGTCCACTTCGTTTCCCTGGGTCCGATTCGCGACCCTGCCCTGATCATACCCGCGATAGCGGAGACGGTGGGCGTCAGGGAGACGGCGGGCGAGCCCCTTCTGGTGACGCTGCAAACCTACCTCAAAGACAGGGCCGCGCTCCTGGTGCTGGACAACTTCGAACACGTGGCGGAGGCGGGTCAGCATGTTGCCGACCTGCTTTCGGAGTGCGCGCATGTGAAGGCGCTGGTGACCAGCCGGGAGCTGCTCCACCTGTACGGCGAACAGGATTACCCGGTGCCTCCGCTGTCATTGCCCGACCCCGGCAAGTCACCCGACCTTGACAGCCTCTCGGAGTATGAGGCCGTGGCGCTCTTCGTGCAGCGCGCACGGGCGGTCGACCCCGGCTTCCAGCTGACGGAACAAAACGCTCGCGCCGTAGCGGAGGTCTGCGTGCAGTTGGACGGGCTGCCGCTGGCAATCGAGCTTGCGGCGGCGCGCGTGCTGGTGCTGAGGCCCGAGGAGCTGCCGGCTCGGCTGAAGAGCAGGCTTAAGCTGCTGACTGGAGGGGCGCGCAACCTGCCGGAGCGGCAGCGGACCATACGGGCGGCCATAGAGTGGAGCTACAACCTGCTGGAGCCGGGCGAGCAGGCCCTGTTCAGGGGGTTGGGCGTGTTCGCGGGCGGGTGTACGGTCGATGCGATCGAGCAGGTGTGCGGCGGCAGTGACCCGCAGATCGAGGCGTTCGACGGAGTGACGTCGCTGGTGGGTAAGAGCCTGCTGCAGCGGCAGGCAGGCGCAGAGTGGGCCGGCGGCGCAGAGCCGCGATTCGTGATGCTCGAGACGATTCGCGAGTTCGCCAGGGAGAAGTTGGGAGGGAGCGGGGAGCTGGACGCGACCTGTGACCGCCACCTCGATTACTTCACGCAGATTGCCGAAAGGTCAGACCAGGAAACGCTTGGCGGCGAGCTGCCCTTGTGGATGCGGCGGTTGGATGCCGACCAGAACAACATGCGGGCGGCATTGGAGTGGAGCCTCACCGGAAACGACCGGGCCGGAGGACGAAGGGCGGTGCAGGGCTTGCGGCTGGTGGGAGCGTTGGGGCGCTACTGGCAGTTCAGGAGCTACCTGAGCGAAGGGCGGCAGTGGTGCGCGCTGCTGCTCGACAAGACCGAGCCGGCCGGGCCGAGCGTTGACCGTGCCAGGGCGCTCCGAGCGCTCGCGCGATTCGAATTTGAGTTGAGCGACTCCGTCGAGGCCCGCAGGCTCTATGAGCAGAGCCTGGCGATATCGAGGGCGCTCGGTGACGGGCAGGGCGAAGCGGCAACACTGCTCGGCC
>DASTEB010000576.1:0-5437 GCA_035710025.1 Chloroflexia bacterium | reverse complement strand
CATCCAGGGCCCAACGCCGCCCGGCTCGCCAACCATCGCCGCCCTAATCGCGGACGATGACGAGGACGAGGAGCGGCAGGCCGCGTAGTCACCTCACCGGCACACAGTACCACGGGAACGGGAGCCTCTCAGCGGCTCCTGTTTCCATTTAACGAAGCCTGTAAATCACCAGATCCCCGTTCTGGTACACCTTCTCGTACCCCGGCATCCCGTACCCGCAGTACAGCTGCCCTAGCGCGGGCCGCGACCCGGTCGGGTACCCGCTGCTCGACCCCTCAGGTGGACACTGCCCGATGTCGATGCCGTCGGTCGGCCCACCCAGTTGCAGCATCGTCGCGCCGTACTCGCGAGCGACCCGCTCGATCGTTGCGCGGTCGTCGTTCGGGATCATCACGGCCTTGCGCCCTGAATGCCAGTTCAGCTCCCACGGGTCGCGTGTCATCACCACGTCGTCCGGCCCGCTGTTTTGCCTCAGCCAATCCATGGCCACGGTGAAGCTGGTCGGCCGCGTGTCGTACACCAGGAAGTCGCCGATGGCCTGCGCGTGCGGCCACACCACCGCGACGAAAACCACCGGCAGCGCCAACAGCTCCCACGCCGGGGCCTTTCGCTCGCGCACCGCCGCGCGCCTCCGGTCCCAGACCCACAACAGTCCTCGCGCCAGCAGCAAGTACAGCCACGGCACTGCCACCTGGAAGTAGCGTCCCTCGAAGTGCCAGTACAGCAGAACGAACGCCGCGTAGGCCGCAAGCGCGGCCGCCACCATCCCGAACAACCCGGCCGTGCGCTTCCGCAGCGTGGCCGCGCCGAGCAGCGCCCCGGCCAACACGACCGGCCCGACCACGTAGTCGCTGCTGTTGACCCCGCCCATGATGCCCCGCTCCCACACCCAACGGAAGTTGGTGCCGACAGCGTCGAACAGATTCTGGTAGCCGAACTTGCCCCCCACGATCCACCGCGGGTGCGGCAGCTCGCCTCCCACGTAGTACTTGTAGATGTCCTCCCAGTTGTGAAACGGCCAGTAGCGCAATACCCACGCGTCGTAGCTCTCCGTGCTGTAGAAAGGCGCTCCGAACGCCCACAGATTCCTAACGACCAGCGGCAACAGCACCACGCCCCCCGCAATCGCCGCGATGCCCACCGCCCGCCACGGCAGCGCTCGCAGCCCGCCCGAACGCCGCCATGCCCATAGCAGCCAGAGCCCCATCCCCACCAGCAGCACTGCCCCGCTGGGCTTGCCCCAGACGAGCAGCCCCGCGAGCGCGCCCGTCAGCAACAGTAGTCGCGTCGACCGCCCAGCCACCGTGCTCTCCCCGGCCGCCGCTTCACCTGGCGGCGCGAGATGACGCCAGGCCAGCCACGCAAGCGCGAAAAAGATCGCCGTGAAGACGAGGTCGTTTATCGGATACAGCACCGAGTTGAAGAAGTACGGGTGCAGCAGCACGAGCAGAGCGCCCAGCAGCCCGACCCGCCGGTCCCACAGCCTACCTCCCACGTAGAACACTACGCCGGCCAGCGCCAGAGCCACGAACAGGTTGGGCAGCTTTGCCGCCCAGGTCTCCGGACCGAACAATGCGAAGAACGGCGCGATCAGCAGCGGCTGGAGTAGCGGCCACGTCTCGGCAGGGTGGGAGATGCCCGGGTGCAGCCTGTAGAACTGCGCCGCATAGTCCACCGTCGCCCCACGTCCCTCGACGAGGCTGCTGGCCACGTTTGCGTTCTCTGCATAGTCCGCGTGCCCTATCCACTCCACCTGCGGTATCGCCCACAGCGCAAGAGCCGCATACACCACCATCGCCCCGACAAGTACGAGCGACGCCGGGAACCGCCGCGCCTGCGCGTCCACGATCTCCGGCCAAAGCTCGACCCGCCGCCACTGCCACACGAGCACTCCGGCAACCCCAAGGACAGTCGCCAGGGGCTGAATGTACCCGGCGAGGTACTGCGGCGCAACCCACGCCAGCGCGCCCACCGGAACTGTGCTCACGAAACCAAGCGCCAACCCGGCCCACAGCGGCAGCCGCGCCAGCAGCCCCGCCACGCCCACGAACAACACTAGCGCCCACAACAGTAAGTCCCACGGCGGGAGATTCAGCCCGCTCAGCTCCTGCCGGAGAAGGGCGTAGTCTACCTTGATGCCAAGTTCGCGCGAGTCGCCCGGCGGGCGGAACGTCGAGGTGCTTAGTGTAACCTCAGGCGGCGAGTCCGCGCCCCCGAAAACGTGCACACTGTACTCCATCTCCTGCGGCGTGACTGGTACATAACGGGTTACGGGCTGCGGCTCGTGAGACCTGGGATCGGGAGGCACCACATTGGCATCTCGCAGTCCTACCGCCATCGTCATCGGCGGTGACGGCGGTCCCTGCACCCGCAGCGCCAAAGCGATCGGAACCGCGCTACCCGCCCCCCGGAACGTAATCGCCGACTCGCCCTTGCTCCAGCGGTAGCGGTAATCCAGGTCCGCCTCGTCCACCCAGAACCCCGACACGAACGCCCCGTCCCCCGGCGCGCCCACGTCAATCGTGACCGACCTGTTCAAGTGGTAGACCACGAGAAGCTGCACAACAGCCAGCGCCAGCGACAACAAGAAAACCGGGACAAACCCGGCCCTCTCGCTCGCCCGGCTCGCGGTGCTCACCTTCCTGGCTCCCCACTTGCCGCCCACTCGACCTGTAGGGTGGTCGCGCCGGGTCTAAGCCCTTCAAGGACAATCTGCCGCGCCGGGCTGTCGAAGCCCTGATCTGTTGCCTGGCCGACAGTGACCCGGCAATCCAGCCCGTCGCACTCACCCCTATAGACCGGTCGTACAGCGGCTCCCTCGGAAGTGACGGCTGCTGCATCTACCGGCAATGTCAGCGTGACGCCACTCAGCTCACGCCCCGAGTCGTTCTGTAGACGCATAAGCCATGGCCCCGGTCCCGGCTCGTCCTCAAGGGCGACGGTCACTCCGCGGACGTCTCGCTGGTAAGCCGTAATCGCCTCAACAGTGTCGATCCACAGCCGCCCGCGGTCGCGCTCCTCCGCCGCCGCCCGCACAACCCCCTCCCACGATGCACGCACTTCCGCCAGCGGCGGATCGTCCGCAAGCTGCTCAGGGTGCGTCCAGAACGAGGTCGTGCCCCGCCGCGACAACGCCTCCCGAAGGACCGCCAGCCCCTGCTCCAGTCCGACAGGCGCTCCGCCGGCCTCCTCGTCCGCGGTGTACGCCGCACCGCCCAGCAGGAAGTCGGGCATCACCGCCATGTCCGGGTAAAGCTGAGCCTGCCTTACGTCGGTGTACACGACCGCGTTGCCCAGCACGTACAGGTCCTTCATGTCCAGTGGGTAGATGCGAGTTACGGCCCTGATGCCGCGCTCGTACAGCACATCGTAGAACTCTTTAGTCAGCGAGTTGCTGCTCCGCCACGGAAACGCGAAGGTGCTCGGCTTCGGTACACCCGCATCTCCGGCCACGGCGATCCACGTGTCGAGATCGTTCGCAAGCTCCTCGGGATTGGAGCCGCGCACGTAGATGTGCGCGAAAGTGTGCGGGGCGATCTCGTGCCCGTCCTCCAACAACCGCCGAGTCTGGTCGCCGAAGTACCACGCGGGGTGGCTCTCGACCGTGCCGAAGGGGTCGTCCGAGAACCACGGGTGTGTCAGCCAGTAGTCGGTCGCCCACCCGTTGTCCGGCGATGCCCACTCATAAGTCGGGTCGCCATTGAACTTGCGCTTCTCGGTGTTGCCGTCGAGCAGGTTGTACCCGGTGCCGTAGAACGTGGCCTTGATCCCGTTCCGCTTGAACAGGCCGGCCAGCCATTCCGCTCCCTCGCGCATCGCCAACCCGTGCTCGGCGGCCGACCCGGGGGCGTGCGTATCGTTCCCCTTTGAGTGTATGGCCCCGCCCATCGCGGTCTCCCAGTCGAACGAGAACGCCACCGACGCCTGCGCCCCGTATGGGTGCGGCTCGACGTACACTCCTTCAGCCGCAAGCCCCGGCTCTCGCACCACAAGCACCGCGCTTGATGCTTCCTCCGAGGCGTTGCGAATTTGCAGCCTGACATAAGCTGAGCTCGCCGGTGCGGTTCCGCGGCTGCTGTGGCTTGCTTCGCTGCCCGCCATCCACACCGGGCCGTCGTCCCAGGAGAGCACGTTCAGACCCGCGTCGAACCACACAAGTCTCCCCTGCACCCGCGCCCCCTCGCCCCCTGACCCGAACCAGGAAGCGTACCGCTCCCCCGGCCGCACAGAGAAGACAGGCCCGAGCAACGAGCTTCCGGCGGGCAACTCTGCCTGCCAGCCCTCTCCCACGGGCTGCGTGTCTGACAGCGGCGTATCGGCAGTGTACACCGTGCCTGTCAGGGGCACATGGTTGAAGCCCGCGCCGTAAAGTAGGTTTGTGGGCGTGGCAAAGCTCGCCTGGTCGTCCACCATGGGCCGCTGCCCACCGACCGTCCGCAGCACGAACGTCATAAACGCCACGGCGAAGAGCACCACCAAAAACAGGAAGGCGAGCGGCCCACGATAGCGCACCACTCCCTGCCAGAGCCGAGTGCCCTGACCGCGCGAGGCAAGCCACAAGAGAACCAGCAGCAAAGCGAGCACTATGATAACCGTCGCCAGCATAGGCGGCAGGTACTGCGTCAGGAACGGTTGCAGGTCCAAGTCCGGAGCCTACCTCGTTACCGAGTTGCCGCGGGCTTCGGCCGCGGGCGCCTGCTCAGGGGCCGCATCGCGTTGGGCGGGCCTATATCGCAGCCACACCAGCCAGCCGATCACGGCCTGGCTGGCGTTTAGCAGCAAGATCAGCGCAGATACGGCTACGCCGTCCGCGGCCGCGTACCCAAGTTGCCCCAGCGCCAGAGCCGACACAGCATCGCGAGTGCCGATGCCGCCCACGCTGACCGGCACGAGCGCGGCCGCGGTCGTCAGCCCGACGTACCCCGCGACCTCCAGCGGCCCGAGCCACACACCGACTGCCGCCGCCAGGAGCCACACGCGGAAGATCGAGAGGGCGAAGCCCGTCACCGTCAGCACTGCTACCCACACAAGCGTTGTTCTGCTCAGAGTCCACGGCTCGCCCGCCTCGCCCGATTGGTCCCGTCCGCGCAACCGCGCCAGCCGCTTCCTCACCTGGTTAACGGTCCATGTGCGCGTGGGGTTGTAGATAGCCAATCCGACGAGCAGCGCCGTAACGACCACCCACCCGACCAGCGCGAGGGTCTGCCCGGCGAACCGCTGACCGTACACAGCCACCCCCAGCAGCCCTATCACCGCGAGGGCGGCAACATCGAACAGCCGGTCGAGCACCGATCCACCAAACGCGCGCGCCAGCGAATAACCCTTCTGTTCCAGGTACCAGGCCTTAAGTGTGTCACCCGCCTGCCCGGGCGTGAACGTGCCCGCCGCCAAACCGATCGCGTAGATGCGCCACGCGTCGGCCCACTCGACCGGCATC
>DASTEB010000575.1:0-3285 GCA_035710025.1 Chloroflexia bacterium | reverse complement strand
GACGATCCGCCTGGAGGATAAGGTTGTCGGGGGCGCGGGCCGGGGCACGAGCGCCGATGCGGCAGTGCAGGATGTGAAAGTGCGCCCCTACAGCGGCAAGCTGGTGCAGGTCACGACGCGCGGCGGCAGGACGCTGCGCGTGACGCCCAACCACATGTGCTTCGCGAAGCTGGGCGTGCGCAGCGACGTGCACTACGTCTACCTCATGTACCGCAAGGACAAGGGCTACCGTATCGGCATCACGGTCGGCGCCCGATCCGACGGCCGCAGCATCATGAACGGGCTGGCGGTATGCACCAACCAGGAGCACGCCGACAAGGTGTGGGTACTGCGCGTGTGCCCCACGCGGGAGGAGGCGTCGTACTGGGAGCAGTATTTCGCCTACACCTACGGCATCCCGACGATGGTGTTCTACGCGGCGGGCCGGGGAGGGCTGAAGTTCTCGCAGGAGTACATCGACCGCCTGTACGCGAGCATCGACACGCGCACCAACGCCGCCCGGCTGATGACCGACTGTGGCATTTACGAAGCCTACCCGCACCACCGCCCGCAAGGCATCACCGACCACAACAACGCGCACCGAATGCTGGTGCACCTGACAGCGTTCGGCGGCAATCGCCCTTCGCTGCAGTCGCCGTGGTTCCGCCATCGCGTATGGCTCAACACGACGAGCCGTGTGGTCGAGGAGCAAGTAGTCCACGGCGGCATCAAGACCCGGGCCGGGCAACAGGGCACATGGCGCGTGGAGAAGGCGTACAAGGACTTCGTGCAGACGGTGCAGATGTCCGAGCAGATTGCCCAGTCCGCGGGGGATATAGAGGTCGCGCGTTGGGCCACACTCACCACGGGCGACAAGTTCGCCTTCCAGCCCGCCGCGCATCTTCGCCCGACCATGATCGTGCCAGTGTGGGAGGACGGCCGGGTCGTGGACGACGAAATTGAGTCTGTAGAAGAGGTGGATTACAGCGGCCCGGTGTACGATCTGAACGTGGCGCACCTGCACAACTACGTGGTGAACGGGGTCGTGGTACACAACTCCATCTACGGCTGGCGAGCCGCCGACATCCGCAACATACTGGAATTCGAGCGCGACTTCCCCGACGCGAAGGTGATCGTGCTGGGGCAGAATTACCGCTCCACGCAGACAATCCTCAAGGTGGCCGACACGGTCATCAAGCAGAACACCCAGCGCAAGCAGAAGGAGCTGTGGACCGAGAACGAGCCGGGCCTGCCGGTGACGTTATTCGAGGCGTACGACGAGAGCGAGGAGGCCCAGTACGTGGCCCGGGAGGTGCGCCGCCTCACCGGAGGCGATTACAGCCACAAGGACATCGCCGTAATGTACCGCACCAACGCCCAGTCCCGCGAGATCGAGCAGGCGTGCATGCTGTACAAGGTGCCCTACCAGCTCGTGGGCGGCGTGCGCTTCTACTCACGCAAAGAGGTCAAGGACGTGCTGGCCGTCCTGCGCGTGGTACACAACCCCGAGTCGAACGTAGACTTCGCGCGCATGGTGGCTAATACGCCACTTGGCAAAGGCATCGGCGCGAAGACGATGGAGGAGCTTGAGAAGTTCGCCTCGAAACTGGAGGTGTCGCTGTACGCCGCGATGAAGCGCGCCGTGAAGGACGCCCGCCGCGAGCGCGACAAGTCGGCCCCTCCCCCCGAGCCGGGAGCGCCCGTGTTCACCATGCCCACCGGCAAGTTCGCCCCGTTGGTCGGCACTATTGACGAATTGGCTGCCGAGCGCGACGAATTGCCCGTGGTGGGCCTGCTCGACCTGCTGCTCACGCGCTCGGGCTACCAGGAGTTCCTTCAGGACGGCACCGACGAGGGCGAGGAGCGCTGGCAGAACGTCATGGAGCTTCGCACCGTCGCCGAGAACTACGCCGACCTGCCCGCCAACGAGCAACTTGGCCGCTTCCTGGAGGACGTGGCGCTCATGTCGGACGTCGACTCGCTCAAGGAGGAGAAGGACGCCGTCACGCTGATCACGCTGCACGCGGCCAAGGGGCTGGAGTTCCCGGTGGTATTCATCGTGGGCATGGACGAGGGTATCCTGCCTCACAGCCGGGCGCTGGAGGCCGAGGAAGCGGGCCGCAACGACCAGATGGAGGAGGAGCGGCGGCTGGCCTACGTGGGCATCACCCGCGCCAAGCAGCGCCTCTACATGGTGTACGCTTTCCGGCGCACGCTCTACGGAATGACGCAGACCAACGGCCCTTCGCGCTTCATCGCGGACGTGCCCGCCGACCTGGTCACAGGGCGCGACCCCGGCACCGCCTTCAACCCCATGCGTGTCGGCTCCAAGCAGCGCACCGTGCCGGAGGGCGGCCTCAAGGCCGAGGACATCCTGCGCGGCGGGGTGAGCATCTACGGCAGCGGGCGCGGCGTGATGAAGCCGTCGGGCCTGCGCCCATCGTCGCACCGCACCGAGAAGCGCCGGGAGGATGTGCGCACGCAGAAGCAGACCGGGCGCGACGAGCGCATGAACACACGCCTCAACATCACCTCGGGCGCAGACCTGCGCGACCGCAAGGGCGGCTCGACCCCCGCCGCGCCCACGAATGGCTTCAAGGTGGGCGACCGCGTGCGCCACGCCACCTTCGGCGAAGGGCAGGTGCTTGCGGTCAAGGCTAGCGGCGACGACCAGGAAGTGACCGTCATGTTCAACCGTGCGGGCACCAAGCGCCTGCTCGCCAGCATGGCCCGCCTCGACAAGCTGTAGTCTGGATGGAACTCGAAGAGATTTTCGCGCGGCTCGACTACCTCGCCGCGTGGAAGATGGCTCACCACCGCACGCCCGGTATGGCGGTCGCACTCACGGATGGCGAGCGCACTCTGGGCGTGCGCGCCTACGGCTACGCGAACGTCGACGCGCAGACCCCGCTTGAGCCTGACGCCCTGTTCGCCATCGGCTCGGACGGCAAAGCGTTCACTGCCATCGCCCTGCTGCAGCAAGTGGAGGCAGGGAAGCTCGACGTACACGTCCCAGTGAGCCGCTACCTGCCATGGTTTGAGGTGCAGAGCGAGTATGCGCCTATCACCGCGCACCACCTGCTCACCCACACGGCGGGCATTGTCGCGGGCACCGAGTTCGCCACCGACGCCCCTTATGAGGCGTATGCCCTGCGATACACTCAGGCCGCCGGGCCTCCCGGCGAGCGGTTCCACTATTCCGACGTTGGCTACAAGGTGCTCGGGTTGCTGCTCGAAGCGATCACCGGGAAGCCCTATCCCGAGGCGATCCGGTCGGCCGTGCTGGGTGCGCTCGGCATGGCCCAC
>DASTEB010000574.1:0-10013 GCA_035710025.1 Chloroflexia bacterium | reverse complement strand
CTGCACGGTGCGGGAAGCGTCCGCGACAACTTCATCAACATGGAGGTAGGCCGCGCCCTCGCACTGCAGGGTTTCGACATCTTCTTGTTCGACTTCCGAGGCCACGGCGGGTCGGGCGGAGACCGGACCTCGCTCGGCGAGTGGGAAAAGCGCGACATCGCGGGAGCGCTTGCATATCTCAAGTCGCGCGGTGTCGAGCACGTTGGCGTGCTGGGCTACTCGATGGGCGCCTCGGCCGCGCTGCTGGCTGCGCCGGAACAGCCGGAGATCGAGGCAGTCGTGACCGACTCGGCGTTCTCAGACCTGTTCTCTGTAGTCGAGAGCGAGCGGATCCGCATCGGGGTACCCAACTTGTTTAACCCGGGCTACGTGTTCGCCTCGAGAGAGCTTTTCGGTGTCGATATTCTGGCGAACGAGCCCAAGCATGCCATAGCGCGGCTAGGCGACAAGCCGGTGCTACTTATCCATGGGGAGGAAGACGCGCTGATCCCGGTTGAGCAGGCATACGAGCTGCGCGACTTTGCGCGGGCCGCCGGCAACCACAACACCGAGCTGTGGGTAGTCCCTTTTGCCAATCATGTAGGTGCGGTTGGGAGCGCGCGCGAGGAGTACGTCGCACGCGTCGCTGAGTTCTTTGACGAGCACCTGGGCAAGCGGCAGTAATCCGAACAATTGATGTCTAATATAGCCGCTCACCAATTGACATAAGCGGTACCCTCTGATAGAATGAGGGGCCACACTCTTATTGGCGCGGGGCGCGACCGCGCGTTAAGTAGCGAGGCATATTTGCCACCCAGGCAGGAGTAGCGCGGCCCCGACGTTTGCGGCCGCGACAAGGGAGTCACCCGATGCTCGACCGGGAACCTATTGAGCAGTTTCTCGCCGAGCTTGAAGGCCGTAAAGGCTTCTCCACCAACACGCTGGCTGCGTACCGCAACGACCTGACGCAGTTCGCCGACTACCTGAGCCGGGGGCAGGGCGAGGCCGTCAAACCGGTCAGCCGGTGGCGCGAAGTGGACCGCGATGCCATCATGTCGTTCCTCCTGTATTTGAAGGAGCGCCAGTATGCCGTGACCACGGTGGCCCGCAAGCAAGCGGCAATCAAGTCGTTTTTCAAGTTCCTCGTGGCCCGGGGCGAAGTCGCCTCCAACCCGGGCGAAGACCTGGCATCCCCCCACGTTGACCGCGCGCTCCCTCAGACCATCTCTGCGGGCGAGGTAGACCGCCTGCTGCACGAGATGGACGCGGCCCCAGAAAGCCCCGAGGTGCTGCGCGATCGCGCCATGATGGCGCTGTTGTATGCCACCGGGCTGCGCGTAGGCGAAACGGTGGCCCTGGACGTGAGCGACGTCGACCTCAAGTCGGGCACGGTGGCCACGGCCGGACGCGGCAAGACGCGCAGCGTACCCATCGGGCCGGAAGCGAACGGCGCCGTGCGCGACTACCTGAGCCGCGGGCGGCCCCGCCTTGCGCACGCACACCGCGAGGGCGCGAGTCTTGCTAGTGGTGCATCTCCGGGAGACAGCAGCGCGCTTTTCCTCAACCACCGCGGGCAGCGGCTTACGCGGCAGGGCTTCTGGCTGATCCTGAAGCGCTATGCGAAGTCGGCGGGCCTTGACGAGATATCGCCGCACACCCTGCGGCACTCGTTCGCGGCCCGCAAGCTGGACAGCGGTACCGATATGCGCGACTTGCAGCGAATCCTGGGACACGCTAATATTTCCACGACCCAGGTGTATGCGCGTATCGGGCGCAAAGACGAAAGGAAGAGGAGCGCCGCTCCACAGTTGAAACGAAACGCGGTGTCACGAGGCTGACCCGCATGAGTATTCCGAGGAGGATAGTAAATGGATAGCCAGGACCCGAACATGCCCGCGGAAGAGATGGAAGAGTACATGGAAGACGAGGAAGAGGTCGAGGTCACCCGCGAGGAGTTGATCGCCGCGCTTCAGGACGTCGTGACCAAGCTCTCCACCGGACTGCAGGGCAGCGACCGCGAGGTCTACCTCTCTTCGGACTACCCTCCCGAGGACTACCCTGCTCAGAATGAGTGGTTCTTCGCCGGAGCGTCGGACGAAGAGGGTCAGTTCGCGGTGACCATGTGGCCGGCCGAGGGCGAGGAGGACATGCTCCGCATCGACATCGGCACCGAAGAAGACGTTGCCACGCTCGCCAACAACTCCGACCAGATCGCCGCCCTCACCGACGACTTCATCGACGCCATGAGCGAAGAGGACTACGAGTACGAGGACTACGAGGACGAGGAAGAAGAGGAGGAGTTCGAGGACGAGGAGGAAGAAGAGGAAGAAGAATTCGACGAGGAGTTCGTCGAGGAAGAGGAGTTCGAGGAAGACGTCCTGGAGGAAGGCGACGAGACCTCGCGCAACGACGGCACCCGCCCGATGTAGTCCGACCGGCAACACAGCACAACCAACGGCCGCCCCCACCGGGTGGCCGTTCTTCGTTTCACACAAAGGCGCAAAGACGCAAAGACTAATTGAACCGCAGAGACGCAGAGAGCGCAGAGCTAACGCCGAGTAATTGATGGGGGCTGGCAATAAGGTCAGCGCAGTTGCCGAACCCCCACAGAACCTCTGCGTTCCTCCGCGCCCTCTGCGTCTCTGTGTTTCAAACAATAAAACCTTTGAGTCATTGCGCCTTTGCGTTTCGACTGGAGCGCTTGACAGGCACCGTGGCGGCATCTATACTCAGGGTGGCCGCGAGGCGGCACGTTAGCCTGGGGGCGGGCACGACATTATAGCGCCCGGCCTACTCGCCACGCGCGATTCACTCCCCTTTGAGACTCATCGGAAGGCGCAACCCCACCACCCCGGCGATTGCCCTCGGCTTTGCGCTGCTGGCGGTCGCGGCGGTCGTGCTGCTGCGTAACGCGCTTCCCCCCGCTCCCCACACCGTCAGCCTGGGCGACCCCACGGCACCTGCCTCGAACTTCTACCCCATCGAGCAAGGGGGCGACCGGGCGTTTCGCTGGAGCCGCGCTACTTCGGCGGTGACGCTGCCCGCGCTGGCGACCTCGCAGCTGGTTAGCGTCACGCTTGACCCGGCGCGGCCCGAAGGCGCGCCCCCCGCCACATTCCGGCTGTCGTTGGGAGACGACGAGATCGCGACGTTCGCGGCCCTGCCCGGCCGCAACACCTACACCGCGCACATAGGCCCCGGCTGGCGGCCCGAGGTTCGCCTTGTAATCGACAGCGACACCTTCTTCCCCGGCCCCGGCGACAGCCGTCGCCTCGGCATGGCCGTGTTCGAAGCGGGAACCTCCGCGCAGCCGGGCCGCACCGGGCTGCTCTTGCCGCCGTACCTCTGGCTGGCCCTTGCTGCCCTGCTGCCAGCGCTGGCGGTGCTGGTCCTCGGGCGCGAGTCGGCTCGCCGTGCCATCGCTGTGGGTGCAGTAGCGGCAGCTGTTGCCGTGGTGCTGAGCCAACTGCCGGGCACCGTGGGATTGTGGGCCGGGGTGCCGGCAACGGGCGCATTGCTCCTCTACGAGGCGCGGCGGCTCTCCGCGTTAGACGAGGGGCCGTATACCTGGGCCGCGAGGGTGCTTCGCTCCGGCTGGGAGGTCCCGGCCGTGGCGTTCGGCACGCTCATTCTGGCGCTGGTGTGGACCTGGCCGCTCGCCACGAGGCTGGGCGTTTCCATGCCCGGGTGGCCCGCCGACAACTTCGCCTTCCTGTACAAGCTGCGGCTGTTCCGCGTCGCCCTGCTCGAGCGGGGTACGTCGCCCTTCTTCGACCCCAACAGCTACGCGCCCTTCGGCTTCGACCTCGGCCTGGGCGAGCCGACGCTGGCAAACACCGTGCCGGGCGCGCTGATCGGCGTCCTTGCGGGGGGCAACGACGTCTTTGCGTACAACGTGCTAGTGCTGTTATCGTTCGTGGTGTCGGGCGTGGGAGCGTACCTGCTGGTGCGCGAATTGTCGGGTAGGAGGCAGGCGGCAGTGCTCGCCGCCGTGGTGTTCGCGTTCGCGCCGTACCGCATGGCGCAGATGGCGGGGCACCTTCAGCTCGTGGGCACGGGGTGGATCGCTCTGTCGTTCTACTTCCTCGAGCGGTCGCTCAAGGCGCGCTCGTGGCGTGACGGGGCGATGCTGGGGTTGAGCTTCGCGCTCACAGCGTTGTCGGCGTGGTATTACGCATACATGGTGGGGCTGGCGCTCGCGCTGTACGCCGCGGTGCGCCTGTGGACCGAGCGCCGTGCACCGGACCGCCCGGCCTGGAAGGCGCTGCTGCGGCCCGCGCTGGCCGCACTCGCCGTGCTGGTGCCCCTGGGCGCTCCGGCCGCGCTGCCTTCGCTCAGGGTGTACGCCGAGGGAGGGCTGACCCACAGCGCCAAGGCCGCCGACGAGCACTCGGCCTCGCCGCTGGACTACGTCATCCCCAACCAGCTTCACCCGGTATGGGGCGAGCCGTTCATGCGAGCCCACGCCGAGGAGAACATCATCGAGACGAACCTGTACGCCGGGCTTGCCCTCGCCGCGCTCATCTTCGCCGGATGGTGGGCGCGCAGGCGAGCACGAGCCGCGCCCGAGCGCGCATCCCTTGCCTGGGTCGTGCTGGTAGTAGTGGCGGGCGTGCTGTCCCTCGGGCTGACCTTGCACGGCCTGAACGGCACGCTGCAGATACAGTGGCCGTGGGGTGCTGGTCCGCTGCCTATGCCCGGGCAATTGTTGTACGACTGGCTGCCGTTCTACTCGTCCATGCGGGCATATGCGCGGTGGGGACTGATCGTCGCACTGGGGCTTGTCGTGCTAGGGGGCATTGCCTGGGCGTACTTGCTTCGCTACGGGCCGGACGGCTTCCGGTCGGCTTCGCGCTGGCTCGCCACGGTCGCGTTGATCGCCATAGTGATCGACCTGTGGACCGCGCCCTATGCCTGGGGCACGAGCCGCGTCGAGCCGGGCGAGGCTTCGCGTTTCGTGGCATCGCTGCCGGACGGAACGGTGATGCGGATGCCCCTGGCGGCCTCGCAGTCAGGCCCGGCGCTGTGGGCGCAGGTGTACTACGACAAGCCCCTGGCCTACGGCTACGAGACGTTCGAGCCTGAGGGCTGGCGCGCTCGCCGCCCCGATCTCGAGACCTTCCCCGCCGACCCCGCGCTCGACGTGCTCGAGGAGTGGGGCGTGCGCTACGTCGTGGTGAGCGGCAATGCCTACGGCGCGAACTGGCCCGGCACCCTCGCCTACCTCAAGACCCTCCCACGCCTGCGGCACCTGGGCGGCTTCGTTGAGCCACGCGCCTGGGAGGTTGACCCCTATGTGCTCGAAGCGCAACCCGAGCACGAGCCGTACGCGCTGCCGGACAACCTGGCGGTGTTCGAGCTTGTGAGGTAACGAATCACGCATCACGCATCACGTCACGCATCACCCATCACGTATTACGACCACTCTTGCCCCCGCGCCTGTTCTGCCGTATACTGTCCCCGACAAAGCAATAGCATGCGATTTCTACGGGCCGGGGCGCGGCGATGAAGGAGAAGAGTAGCCGCCCAGGCAGCCAGAGAGCGGGGGCCTCCGAACGGAGGGTGTGAGCCGCCGCCTGCTGAAACGGTGAAGGGCGCTCCGGAGCACGGCGCCGGCCTGACCAGAGAGGGGGTGTCCCACGGGGGATGCGCCAAGTAGGGTGGAACCGCGGGAGCCGTTGGCCTCTCGTCCCTATGCTGAGATGCAGGGATGAGGGGCGTTTTGTTGCCGCGAGCACCCCTCCCCCGCTGAGAATTGAGGGCACCGGGCCGCGCAAAGGCCGCGCCCTCCGACACAGGCACAAGGAGAGGATATGGCTAAGGCATCTATGGACACTATCGTTTCGCTGGCAAAGCGCAGGGGCTTCGTCTTCCCCTCAAGCGAGATCTACGGCGGCTTCTCCTCGACGTGGGACTACGGCCCTCTGGGCGTCGAATTGAAGCGCAACGTCAAGAACCTGTGGTGGCGCGACATGGTGCAGCTTCGTGACGACATCGTGGGGCTAGATTCGTCCATCCTGATGTCGCCGCAGATCTGGCAGGCCTCGGGCCACGTCACCGAATTCACCGACCCCTTAGTTGACTGCAAGGTGTGCAAGCACCGCTTCCGCGCCGACCAGATCGAGGGCGACCGCTGCCCCGATTGCGGCGGCGAACTAACCGAGGTACGGCAGTTCAACCTCATGTTCAAGACGTTCGTCGGCCCGGTGGAGGACGACGCTTCGGTGGCCTACCTGCGGCCCGAGACGGCTCAGGGCATCTTCGTCAACTTCTTCAACGTGCAGCAGTCGATGAGGCGCAAGCTGCCGTTCGGTATCGCGCAGCAGGGCAAGGCGTTCCGGAACGAGATCACGCCGGGCAACTTCACCTTCCGCACGCGCGAGTTCGAGCAGATGGAGATGGAGTACTTCGTCCGGCCGGGCGAGGAGATGCGCTGGTACCGCGAGTGGGTGGACGTCCGGCACAACTGGTATCTCAAGTACGGCATCAACCCCGAGAGCCTGCGCCTGCGCGAGCACGAGCAGGCCGAGCTTGCTCACTACGCCAACGGCACCACCGACATCGAGTACATGTTCCCCTGGGGCTGGGGCGAGCTTGAGGGTATCGCCTCGCGCACCGACTTCGACCTGGGCCGCCACTCGCAGGCCTCGAACAAGGACCTCACCTACTTCGACGAGGAGACGGGCGAGCACATCACCCCCTACGTGGTCGAGCCAGCGGCGGGCGCAGACCGCACAGCGCTGGTGTTCCTGCTCGATGCGTACGACGAGGAACCCGACAAGGACGAGACTCGTGTGGTGCTTCGCTTCCACCCGGAGGTCGCGCCTATCAAGGTGGCGGTGCTGCCGCTGTCCAAGAAGCTGGCCGACAAGGCCCGCGAGGTACACGCGCAGGTGCGCCCTACCTTCATGAGCCAGTACGACGACACCGGCTCGATCGGCAAGCGCTACCGCAGGCAGGATGAGATCGGCACGCCCCTGTGCGTCACGGTCGACTTCGACACGTTAGAGGACCAGGCAGTGACTATCCGCGAGCGCGACAGCATGGAGCAGGTGCGCGTGCCCATCGCCGAGCTTGTGCCGCGGCTGCGCGACATGCTCAAGCTGGGCGCGTAGGTTCACGACTGTAGTGCGGCCGGGCATCCTTTTGGGAGTTCGGCCTGTCTAATTAAGTGGGCAGTTGTAAATAAAAGTTCACCGAATGGGCGAAGAAGCAGAGACAGAGCAACAACTGGTCGCCGCGGCGCGGCGAGGCGACACGGAGGCCCTGCTGTCGCTGGTAGTGCGGCACGAGCGAGCAGTGTACGGCCTCGGCATGAGGCTGCTCGGCGACCGCGATCTTGCGGAGGAAGTGCTGCAGGAGACGTTTGCCCGGGCGCTTGCCGGTTTGCGAAGCTTCCGAGGAGATGCCGCCTTTGGCTCGTGGCTGTACCGCATCGCCGCCAACGTCGCCGGCGACCTCATCAGGAAGCGAGCACGCCAGCGGCTGCACGAGTCGCCCCTTGACCCGTCCCTGGACGATGATGAGAGCAGCACTTCGTGGGAGGAGAGGTGGCGCGACCCGAGCTACCGGGTCGACCCAGAAGCCGTGACGCTCCGGCTGGAGCGGCTTGAGTGGTTGGACGCGGCGCTGGACCGCCTGCCCGAGGCCCAGCGCATGACAGTGCTGCTGCACGACGCGCTCGGGCTGAAGGTCACGGAGATAGCGAGCGCGACCGGCGTGCCCCTGCCAACGGCAAAAGCCCGGCTCAGGCGCGGGCGGATGGCGCTGGTGACCATCGTTGACGATATGGGTTACGAAGAACGCACGCGAAACGGCGTCGCGGGCGAGGAGATGGAGCAATGAGCGAAGCCGAGCGCGATTTGAAGGAGATTATGAAGGAGTGCCCCGAGCTGCGGCTGCTAATGTCGGACTACCTGGACGACCTGCTGGACGAGCAGACCCGCGCCCGGATAGACGCCCACGTGGCCGTTTGCCCCAACTGCCCGACGCTGTTCAGGGCCATGCTCGCCAACTATAACGCGGTCAAAGCGTCCTCGGCCGAGGACGTGCCCGACAGCGCCCGGAGGCAGCTTTACGAGCGGCTGAAGCAGATGGCCCGCGAACTGGACTGAAATTTGCCCCGGCGAATGCATCCTTTTGCCGCGTTGCACAGACTAACACTACAGAAGGACAATAGCCGGAGCGCAAAGGCTTCCTCCCGATAAGAGCAACCTCCGGCCGCAGCGAGCGACATAGAAGCAATACAGGAGATCAATGAGATGGCATTCGCAAATTCGGGTCTGGGCAAATTCCTTGTCAGCGGCGCGGGTAGGGCAGTGAGATTAGTGGCAGGCGTGCTGCTTATCCTGGCGGGCGTGTTGTGGATCGGCGGCACCTGGGGCTGGGTAGTGGCGGCGGTGGGCCTCGTGCCCGCGCTGGCCGGCCTGTTCGACTTCTGCGTGTTCGCTCCGCTGTTCGGTGCGCCTTTCTGGGGCCGCGACATCAGGGCGCTGGCAGGCAAGGGAGTGCACTCCACCAGGTAATTGTCGAGAGCCGGTTACCCGGCCAAATAGAAGAGACCTCCCCAATGGGCCGCGGGCGGACTATACGCCGTAACGCGGCCCTGCTGCATCCTCGGCGCTGGAGGAGGCCTACCGCTAGCTGATATAATGTCCCGCGCCCCATCCCAACCCGACGGAGAGAACCGCGAACCCAGGTCCGAAAGGAGCACCATGACAACCCTGACCGTCGCATTGCTGCAAGCGCCCCCGCCCGCCGGCCTCGACGAGGCCGTGGCGAAGGGCGAGGAGATATGCCGCCGCGCCGCCGCGATGGGTGCCGATATCGCGCTCTTCCCCGAGATGTGGAGCGTGGGCTACGCCTTCCCCGCGCAGGGCGACCACGAAGCACACGCCGCGTGGGTCGGGCAGGCGGTGTCGCGGGACAGCCAGTATGTGGCCCGCTTCCGGACGCTGGCTCGCGAGCTTGATATGGCAATCGCGCTCACCTACCTGGAGGAGTGGCCGGGGATGCCGCGCAACTCGGTCAGCCTGATAGACCGCCACGGCGAGGTGCTGTTCACCTACGCCAAGGTGCACACATGCGACTTCTCGGACGAGTGCATGCTCACGCCGGGCGACGACTTCTACATGGCTCCGCTCGACACTGCGGCAGGCCCGGTGCAGGTGGGCGCGATGATCTGCTACGACCGCGAGTTTCCGGAGTCTGCGCGGGTGCTCATGCTGAAGGGCGCTGAGCTTATCCTGGTGCCCAATGCCTGCGACATGGAGTTGAACCGCATCGCGCAGCTGCGCACCCGGGCGATGGAGAACATGGTGGCCGTGGCCCTCACCAACTACTCCACGCGCCCGGGCAACGGCCATTCGATAGCGTTCGACCCCATAGCGTTCACGGGCGGCACAGAGCAGGTGGACGGCGTGTCTCGCGACAGCCTGGTGATCGAGGCGGGCGAGGCCGAGGGGATATATCTCGCGCAGTTCGACCTCGACGCCATACGCGAGTACCGCCGGATCGAGTCGTGGGGCAATTCGTACCGCAAGCCCCGCACTTACGCCATCTTGACCTCAACCGAGGTGGCCGAGCCGTTCGTGCGGCCCGAGGCGCGGCGGTAAGGAGGCAACATGACGGACGAGGAACGGGTGCTTTCGGTCAACGTAGGTACGCCGCGCCGGATCGAGTGGCTGGGACACGTCGAGGCGACCTCGATATGGAAGTCACCCGTCGAGGGACGGCTGGCGGTGCGCGGGGTCAACATCGAGGGCGACGACCAGGCCGACAGGCGCGTACACGGCGGCCCCGACAAGGCGGTCTACTCCTACGCCCGCGAGGACCAAGAGTGGTGGGCCGAGCGGCTCGGCAGGCCGCTCGAGTACGGCACCTTCGGCGAGAACCTGACGCTGCAGGGCGTGGACGTGACGGGCGCGGTGATCGGCGAGCGCTGGGAGATAGGCACCACCGTGCTCGAGGTGGCGCAGCCGCGCTTCCCCTGCTGGAAGATCGGGGCGCGCATGGGCGATCCCCACTTCCCTGAC
>DASTEB010000573.1:0-3134 GCA_035710025.1 Chloroflexia bacterium | reverse complement strand
CGCCGGCAGCAGCTCCCGGCCCGAAGCCGCGCCCCGCACGCAAGCGCAAAGCTCCGCCGGGCCAACAGTAGCGGGCACTCAAAGAGGAGTCCCCGGTGCGGAGACTCCATTCGTCTAACTGACCCTGAGAATGCGGTGTGCTGCGCCTATTCGTCCTCGGCCAGCGGCGTCACGGTGCGGTACAGTTCCGCGGTCTGAGCCACTATGCGCACGAACCCGTCCGGGTCGAGCGAGGCCCCGCCGACCAGCGCGCCGTCGATCTCGGGCTGCGACAGGAACTCGGCGATGTTGGAGGCCGTGACCGAGCCGCCGTACAGGATGCGGAGGTCGTCGCCCGCGTGGTCGCCGTGCATCGAGCGTACAAGCCCACGGATCAAGCGGCATACGGAGTTGGCGTCCTCTCCCGTGGCCGGGCGGCCCGTGCCGATGGCCCACACCGGCTCGTACGCAATTACGCACTTCCCGGCGTCCTCGCGTTCCATGCTCTGCATGGCGGCGCGCACCTGTAGCTCGACCACGTCGTTGGTCTCGCCCGCTTCGCGCTGCTCCAAGTTCTCGCCCACGCAGATGATCGGCAGAAGGTCGTGGGAGAGCGCCGCCTCCACCTTGCGGTGCACGTTCTCGTTGGTCTCGTGGAACAACTGCCGCCGCTCCGAGTGTCCCAGGATGACGTAGTCGCACCTGTTTCGGAGCATGAGCGGCGAGATCTCGCCGGTGTATGCGCCCTTCTCCTCCCAGTGCATGTTTTGCGCGCCAAGGTACAGCGTGGTGCCGTCGAACATGTCGGCGAACGTCTCGATTGAGGTGAACGGTGGGCAGATCACCACCTCGACTCCCTCGATCACGTCGAGGTCTTCGAGCATGGTATCCATCAGCTCGAACGCCGTGTCAGGGTCGGCGTTCATCTTCCAGTTGCCCGCGATGATGGGCGTTCTCATGCGAAAACAGCAGGCCCTGCAGGGTGCCCGGCCTACTCCTCCTCTTCCACGTAGTCGTCCTCCGCCTCTTCGGCTGCGTGGCGGTGGCGCAGGTTGTCAATGGCGAAAACGGTGGGGACGAACACCAGGTGCAGGCCCATCAGCGTGAGCACCACGTCCCGTGCGATCGTCTCAAGGTTCGCCCTCTCGTTGGCCAGGTACGTGCCGACAGGGCCGAGCGCCCGCATGATAGCCAGGCCGAACGAATTGGCCTCGGCCCCGGCGAAGCAGCCGCAGTCGATGTCCAGACCCCGCAGCCAGGCCTGGGTGATGGCCACGGTGAACACGGCCATGAGCGCGGCCCCGAGGCCGCCCGAAAAGCGCGTGAACAGGCCCACGAGCAGCCAGATGCCCAGCCCGACCTCGATGATAGGCAGGCCAACGGCCATCGTGCTCACGAGCCAGGACGGCAGCGGTATCTCATAGGCGCGGATGCTCACCGCCATCGTCTCGGGCACGCCGAGCTTGGTCAACCCTGCAAGCAGCATAATGCTGCCGAGGACGAAGCGGGAAACGAGCGTGGGATACGGCCCGAACAGAAAGTCCTTCACCTTCTGCCAGGCGCTGCGCTCAGGCAATTCATCGACCTCGACGGCTGCGCCCGCCGAGACCCACTTGTTCTTATCTGCCGTAGTGGCTTTAGACATGGCGTTGGAAGTGAAAAAGGGGCGCGGTATCACCGCGCCCTCCGGCTTACTGCTGCAGCAGCGTCTCGATGTGTTGGGTCAGCTCCGCTTCTGTGAACAGGCTTTCGGCCGGAGGCTGCACGGCCACGTTGCCCTGCTTGTCAATGAGGTACACCTGCGGGTAGCCGGTGATGCCGTATGCGTTGGCCGAGCCCAGCGTCTTGTCGAACAGCAGCGGCACCTGCGTGTTGTACGTCTCGCGGAACCACTTGAGGTCGTCAACCGTGGCCGCGCCCGTCTGGGTGCGGTTGCGCGGGGTGGCGTTGATGCCCCAGATCTCGACGCCCCGGTCTTTGTACTTCTGAAGCAGGCGGTCGTACATGGGCGCCTCGTTCTGGCAGTGCGGGCACCACGTCGCCATGAACTCGAGCAAAACTACCTTGCCCTTCTGCGCCGACAGCGTATACGAGTTGCCTTCCGGGTCCTGGAGGGTGAAGTCGGGGGCGGGCTGGCCCACCGGAACCTTGGTGCTGTTGGTGATAGTCGCGTTAGGGTCGATGGCCTGGGCGGGCGCGGAAAGCGCGCTCATCACGATAATACCGACCACGATAATGCCGCCGAGTATAAGCGCGATGTCGAGCGGCCGGAGCCGGAATCCGGACTTCTTTACCGGCTTACGCGTGCCGGTGACCGGCCTGCGCTGGGCGCCGGCCTGAGAAGACGTGGTGCGCGGGGGCGGCGGGATGTTACCGCGGGTACCCTGTGCGTACTGCTGCTTTGCTGAAGGTTGAGCCGGGCGTTTGCCCTGGGCGGTCGGTTGGCTGCCCCCTGTGGGCCTGCCGGCTTTTTGTCTGCTCATGAATAGACGACACCTCTCATATGTTGGGATGCGCGGCCGTTAACCATTATACCCGACCGAGCGCCGGGGACAAAACGCGTCGTGATGGTCCTGATGCGTGATGCGTGCCCTCTCCTCGGCGTCACGGCTTGCTCCGCACTACCCGGTAAGGCCAGGCGCACGCATCACGCATCAGGATCCTACTCCCTGTCGCGAAGCGCCGCGACGCCCGGCAGGGTCTGTCCCTCGAGGAACTCGAGCGAGGCTCCGCCGCCGGTGGAGATGTGGGTGATGCAATCGGCAAGGCCCATCTGCTCGACCGCGGCTACCGAGTCGCCTCCGCCGACTATGGAGGTGGCACCGTTACCGCGGGTGGCATCGCACACCGCCTGGGCCACCCTCCGCGTGCCCTCGGCGAAGGGCGCCATCTCGAACACGCCCATCGGGCCGTTCCACACGACGGTCCTCGCCTGCCGGATCGCCTCGCCGTATGCCTCGGCGGTCTCGGGGCCGATGTCGAAGATTCGCCACTGCTCCTCTTTGGTGCTCTCTGGCACCTCGTGGGCCTTGACTACGCGCACGTTCGCCGTCTCGCTCACGGCGTCGGCAATCACCACGTCGTGCGGGAGCATCAGCTTTACGTCCCGTAAGCCCGCCAGGCCTGCAAGCTCCTCGGCGTCTTTCAAGCGGTCA
>DASTEB010000572.1:0-2884 GCA_035710025.1 Chloroflexia bacterium | reverse complement strand
CGGCTTCCCCAGCGATACTCTCTCGACCCATTACATCCACCAGCCGGGAGTGGCCCAGCTCAAGAAGTGGGGCCTGCTGGAGAAGGTGCAGGAGTCGAACTGCCCTCCGGCCCGCTACCTCTCCCTCGATGTAGGGCCGTTCGCATTGACCGGCACACCGACGCCTGTAGATGGCGTCGCCTACGGATACGCCCCGCGGCGCACCGTGCTCGATAAGATCCTGGTCGATGCAGCGGTGCAGGCAGGCGCTGAGCTGCGCGAGCACTTCACGGTAAAAGAGCTTGTCACGGATGGGGATCGCGTCACGGGCATCCGCGGCCACACCGCGGGAGGCGCTACGGTGACCGAGCACGCTTCAATCGTGGTCGGGGCCGATGGCATGCGCTCGATGGTTGCTCGAAGCGTGCAGGCGCCCACCTACAATGAGCGGCCCGCACGCACATGCGTGTACTACAGCTACTGGAGCGACTTACCGGTAGATGGAGCCGAACTCTATACGAGGCCGGGGCGGCTGATCGTCTTCGGCCCCACCAACGACGCCAAGACTCTTGTGATCATTTACTGGCCCCATTCCGATTTTCACCGCGTGCGCTCCGACATCGAAAGCAGCTTCATGCAAGCCATAGACATGGTGCCCGGCCTGGCCGAGCGGGTGCGAAACGGCAGGCGGAGCGAGCGCTTCGAGGGCACCGCCGACCTCCCCTTCTTCTTCCGCAAACCGTACGGGCCGGGCTGGGCGCTGGTAGGCGATGCTGGGTACCACAAGGACCCCAACACGGCCGAGGGCATCAGTGACGCCTTCCGCGATGCCGATCTACTTGCCGAGGCAATCGACGCCGGACTGAGCGGCCGGCGGCCCCTCGACGAGGCGCTGGGCGATTACGAGCAGCGGCGCAACGAAGCAGTGATGCCGATCTACGAAATGACGCACCAGCTCGCAGGTCTGGAGCCGCCCTCTCCGGAGATGCAGCAGTTGTTCGCCGCCCTGCGATACAACCAGGAGCAGACTGATCGCTTCTTCGGCACGCTCGCCGGCACTGTGCCAATTCCCGAGTTCTTTGCCCCGGAGAACATAGAGCGGATCATAGCCGGGGCAGGGAAGGGCGCCGCCGCATAGCACGAAGGCCCGGCGCTCCACCCGCAGGGGCGCCGGGCATACCGGCAACTAAGCAACCTTCGACAGCGCTTCTCTTGCCGCCCGCACAAATAGCTCGCGCAGCCCGATCTCTTCGGCCAGCCCCACTCCCTCGCGCAGGTGGTCGTGCGCTTCGGCGCGCATCCCTGCCGCCAGCTCGCACTGCCCGAGGGTGATCAGCCCTGTGGCCCGCCAGCCCTGGAAGCCGAGCCGCTCGCGCAGGGCCAGCGACCTGCGCAGGTGCTCCAGCGCCGTGTCGAAATCCCCCGCGGACAGCCAGTAGTGCGCGCCGAGGTGCCGGTATATCTCGGAGAGCAGCAGGTCGTCCCCGCCGCCCTCGGCCAGCGCCCTGGCCTGCTCGAGGTACCGGAGCGATGTGTCCCAGTCGCGCCTGAATAGCTGGTACACAAGGCCGACGTGGAACAGCGACTCCGCCACCTCGGCACCGTCCCCCATCGCCTGCCTCAGGGTCAGGGCGCGCTCGAACAGCGACAACTCCGCTTCCACGTCGCGCTGCTCGCTATCGACGTTCTTCCAGTGCTGGAGGAAGCCGAGTTGGTCCAGCGCCCCGGCCAGCGCCCTCATGTCGCCGCCGGCCTCTGCCGTCTGGCGGGCCGCCTCAAGCCGCTTGCCCGCGGTGTCGAAGTCGCCTGTCAGGAATGCGGCTTCTAGCAGCGCTTCCCACCCGGTGGCGAGCAGGTCGTCGGGGGATGCGGGGTGCTTCACGTTCTTCCTCGACCTTCTCCATATCTTCGCGCCAGGAAACTCCGCAGAGCCAATACCGCAAGCACCCCGCACATAAATGCGATAGGTACGCTCAATAGAGCTACGTCGTGATTCGCCCGCGCATCAAGGTTCGTAAAGAACATGTCCCGGAGCGCAATAGTCACCCATCCTCCCGCTAGACTTCCAGCGCAAGAGATGATTATTTCCGCGACTACGTCAGCCCGCAGCGGGCGCAAGCGCGGCCACCAATGCACAGCCCAGCCCGCCAGCATTCCTATGGAGGTCCAGCCCCAGATTCCTAGAGCAACATCAGGACTAAAAGTAAACATCATGGCGCTAACGGGGCAGAGCAGGACTCCGATTGACACTATCACAGCAAACTGCACCGCTTGCCGCATTTGCATACTATCCTCCGTTCGCGTCTGCCACTCAAGCAGCTTATTCCAGTCACAGGTCGCCATTGCCCTGGTATATTCTACAATAGACGACAGACCATCTATACTGGAAAACTTCCTGACCCTCAACGACAGAAGCCCCGCCGCGCTGACGTTGGGGCCTCTACATTGTGGTTCGTGGCGCGTCCGCAGGGATGCGACCCTGGCAACCGCATTCGAACCTACCCCCGCCTGGACGCTGTGCTCCTGTGCGTACGGTTGACCGTTCTTGGCGTGGTATTATCGTCCCTGATATGAAACTCTACGTGTTCACCGCCAACCAAATACTTGACCCTTCCGGAAGGAATGGGTAGCTGCACGCATAGCAGCCGCCCATTGCTCTTCTATAATCTATCCATGGGTGGTTCGCAAGACGCCGGCGGCCTCGGCGACCGGTACCCGGCGGGTCAATTAGTAGACTATAGTAGAACATCGGTAGGAGGCATCGAGTGGCTGAAGAAGCAAAACAAAGCGGCGTGCAGAGACTCTTCACCGGCATGTTCTCGCCTGCTACCGCTGCGCGAATGGAAGCCGATTCCCGGATGTGGATGATGCAGTGCCCAAATTGCGGGTGGGAGCGGTCGATATG
>DASTEB010000571.1:0-2583 GCA_035710025.1 Chloroflexia bacterium | reverse complement strand
AGGTTGATGGCCTGCACGCGGTTGCCCGCGTGGAGCTTGGCGAGGATGTTGGAGGTGTAGTTGCGCACGGTGCCCTCGGCGAGGGCGAGGTCGGCGGCTACTTCGCGGCTGGTCATGCCCTGGGCGAGGCGGTTGATAATGGCCACCTCTTTTTCGCTCAGCGGCTCGTACTCGGGCAGCTTGCGGGGCGATGGCTTGTGCCGGGCGAACTCGAACAGGAGCTTGTTGGCGATGGTCGGCTGGATGAAGTGCTCGCCCGCGTGTACGCGCTTGATCGTCTCTATCAGGTCGACGGCCGGGGTGTCCTTCAGCACGTAGGCCATCGCGCCCGCCTTGATGCCTTCGAACACGTACTCTTCGGAATCGTAGGTGCTGAGGATGACGACGCGGGTGTCGGGGTAGTTGGCGCAGATCTCCTCGGTCGCCTTGACCCCGTCCTTGACGGGCATGCGCACATCCATCAGCACGATGTCAGGCTGAAGCTCGGCCGCCTTCTCGACGGCGGTCTCCCCGTCGGTGGCCTCGCCCACGATATGTATACCCGGCTCCATACTCAGGATGCTCACAAGCCCCTGGCGGACCAGCGTCTGGTCTTCACATATTAGAATGCTGATCATGCGTCCCTCTTCGTCGCGGGGCGGCCATCGGGATGCCGGCGGAAGAGCGCCTTCGATCTTCGCCACGGATCCGGCACGACGGCCGTTAACAACAGCATTGTAGCAAAATTGAGCACCCCACCGCTACTGTCGGGCACTGTAGCGCGAACATTGCCCATGGATTACAATACCGGCAACGCACTACCGCACGTATGCGGCCTGCCCGGGTGCCTCGCCGGGTAGGGCGGTCGGGGGTCCGGAGATGGACGCGCAGCAGCTCGGCCCATCCATATATACGTTCAGCATTTACGCCGTCCCGACGCTGGTCGCGATGGTTGCCATACTGCTGCTCGGCTTCTTCGAGCTGGCGCGCGACCGTATCTCGCGGGCCAGCCTGTCGTTCTACCTGATCACGCTGGCCGTGGGCATCTGGCTCTTCTCGGTCAGCATGCAGTACCTGACGGTACACGAGCAGACGGCGATGTGGTGGGCGCGGGCCGCCTACATCGGCATCCCCTTCATCCCGGCGACGACCTACCTTTTCACAGTGACGGTGCTGGGCATCAGGCGGCAGCACATGTGGCCGGTGGTGTTCGGCTGGGTGATGGCCGGGGCGTTTACCCTGGCGGCCCTGTTCACCGACCTGCTCATCGCCGGGCTGCACCACTACCGGTGGGGCTATTACGCCGCTTACGGGCCGCTGGGCCTGCCGTTCATCACCTTCTTCGGCGTGATGCTCGGCGCGAGCTTGTGGCACTACCTGGTAGAGTGGCGCAGGGCCGAGCCGGGCACGCGCAAGCTGCGCATACGCTCCCTGATGCTCGCCTTCGCCATCGGCTACGCCGGGGCGGTGGACTTCATCCCTACCTACGGCATCGCGCTGTACCCCTTCGGCTACCTGGCTATCCTGGGGTTCGTGGCGCTGGCCGCGAGGGCCATCTGGGTCTACCGGCTATTCGACATCACGCCCGCCTTCGCGGCCAACCAGATCATCGAGACGATGTCCGAGGGGCTGGTGGTGTTCGACCGCGAGGGCATACTGCGCGTGGTGAACAGCGCCGCGTGCCGCCTGTTCGGCTACACGAGAGAGCAACTGATAGGCAAGCCGGTGGCCGGCACCCTTGGTGCGCCGCTACACGGCACGATAGGCAGCGCCCTCCTCGCGTGCGAGCCGGGAGGCGCGCTGCACAACTACGAGACGCCCTACCTGCGGCCCGACGGGCAGGAGCGCACGCTGAGCCTGTCGGCCTCGGCGCTGCTCGACAGGAAGGGAGCGCCCGTGGCGACGGTGTGCATCGCCCGCGACATCACCGAGCAGAAGCTGAGCGAGGCGCGCGTCCACCGTCAGAACGAGTACCTCGCCGCGCTGCACGCGACCAGCCTGGGGCTGATGAACCGGCTGCGGCTGCCCGACCTGCTCGAAGCGATCATCTCGCGGGCGGCCGCGCTGCTCGGCACCGAGCACGGCTACATCTACGTGGCCGGCCCGGAGAAGGACGATCTGGTGCTGAGGGCGGGCACGGGCGTGTTCGGCTACGCGATGGGGCAGCGGCTCAGGCCGGGCGAGGGGCTGGCGGGCAAGGTGTGGCAGGCCAACAGGACGATGTCGGTGGACGACTACAGCAGGTGGCCCGAGCGCTCGGCCAGCTTCGAGCACACGCCTTTCCACGCGGTGGTGGGCACGCCGCTCACCTCGGGGTCTGAGGTGGTGGGGGTGCTGGGGCTGGCGCACGTGGAGGAGGGGGTGAAGTTCGGCGAGGCCGAGGTCGAGTCGCTGGAGCGTTTCGCGCAGCTTGCGTCGATCGCGCTTGACAACGCCCATCTGTACGGAGCCGTGCTGGAAGATGTGGCCGAGCGCAAGCGTGCCGAGGAAGAGGTCAGGCAGCTGAACGAGACGCTGGAGCAGCGGGTGCAGGAGCGCACGGGCGAGCTGCAGGCGGCCTACCGCGAGCTTGAGAAAGAGGTAGCCGAGCGCCGCCGCGCCGAA
>DASTEB010000570.1:0-2898 GCA_035710025.1 Chloroflexia bacterium | reverse complement strand
CGGTCTACCCTTCGGCAAGTATCCCGATTACGCCATCGTGCCCAACAACCCCACGCTGTCCAACGACGCGATCATGCCCGTCGGCATGGAGATGGATGGCGAGGTGACGACCAACGCGGCGGTGCGGGTGCTGTCGCAGAGCCAAGCGTTGGAATCGGGCTATCACGACATGACGGCGCCGGACGCCCCGGACAGCACGAACGGGAAGGACATGACGGTACTCAATTACGGGGGTCTGACTTTCTCAAAGCCGAAGCCGTCACGCTCTATATGGGACGTGTTGTTCGGTACTACCTTCGTAGATGATGGATGGTTGTTCAGGACACTCAAGCAAGTCGACATGTATTTCGTGTCGTTCAACACGTCTTCAGTGACGGTGCCACCCGTTTGGGGCGGCACCAGCCAGGAAATGGGCCTACCCGTCGGTGTCTCGCGCTACACTTTGTCCCTGATGGCCAGTTCCGATATAAGCTATACCTTGCAGGTTGGGGATGCGCGGCTGCTGGCAATGAGTGTGCGACCAAGCGCCAGAGGTCCTGTGCTCGGCCCTGATCCCATACCCCTGACCGACCGCCTGCCCCTCCTCGTCACGCCAGCACAGGGGAGCGACACGCTCGATGCCCGCATGAAGGTGATCGCTCCGGCGGGCGGGGGGGACTACACCGCCACGATAGATGTGTACGCAGAGCCGTGGGGCACGCACCCCGAGGGGCATTACGGCTCGTGGTCGGTGGTGGTGCCGGGCGACGGGCAGGCGCACGAGTACGCCTTCCGCTTCGACCCGCCCGCCCGCACCGTGGCGACCGAGCGCGACGGTCAACCTGTAGAAACGTTCGCGTGGAACGGCCCACCCACGCAGGGCGACTTCCGGGCATGGCTGGTGCTGACCGACCAGCAGGGCACCATCGCCCAGGTGCCGCTGTACACCTTCGCGCTGGACGGCGGGCGGCTTACGGGCGTGCAGATCGAGCGGGAGAGCCTTCAAGTAGTGCCGGTGGGCGAGCCGGGGAGGTAAGCGCGGTGGAGCACAAGCCTGAGCAGAGTCCGGCGCATGTCGAGCCGGAGAGGGCGCCCGAGCCTGAGGAACGCATACTGACCGCCGAGGACCGCGAGCAGCTGCGCCGCCAGCAGGAGCTTGGCGCGGGGTGCGGGTGCATCGGCTACGCGCTGTGGACGGTGCTGGCGGTGATAGCGGGCGCGGTATTCGTGCTGGGGCGCGTGACCGCCCTGCTGACCGCGTCGTCCTCCCTTCGGGCCGACCTGCTGGCGGGGCGCATCGAGGCCGACGAGTACACCCGCATGATCAACGACATCCAATCGGAGCAGGTGTTCTATATAGTGGGGTGGCTGGTCCTGTGGATAGCGGGCCTGGGGGTCATCTGGCTGCTGGCGAGTCGAGGGCGGCGCGGCGTGCCCGAGGAAGAAGACGAGGACGAGGGGTACTAGGGAGGCGGCCTCCTCTTAGGCACGCAAGTTGCAATATGGCCGCTACTAAGCGGCACTACCGCGGGGCGTACTGGCAGAGGAGGCAAGTAAGATGGCAGAGAAGAAGAGCGGCGGGTCGTCGGCCCGCAAATCGAGCGGCGGCGCGTCGAGCAAAGCCTCGTCGTCGTCGGCGAAACGGACTACATCGAGCGCATCCGGCAGCAGGCCGCGCACGCGCAAGAAGGACGAGGGCGTGCTCGAAGTGCTGGGCGGCGTGAAGGACAGGGTAGTAGACGTAGCGGGCGACGCCGGCGAGAAGATAGGCGACTTCGCCGGGGCCGCGGGCGAGAAGATAGGCGAGGTGGCGGGTGCGGCACGCAAGCGCGCCGTAAAGGTCGGGTCGGCCGCGGCAGATACCGCGGGCGACGTGCTCTCGGACGCGAAGAAGAAGGCGGGCGAGGTTGTGGAGCACCTGCCGGTGGTAGGTGACAATGGCAAGAAGCCCGCGGCCCGCAAGCGCACTAGCTCGGCGGGGTCGTCGGGCGGTTCGGCCGCGAAGAAGAGCACGTCCGGCGCGAGCGGTAAGAAGAGCACGGCTAGCACGTCGTCGCGGGCGAAGAAGAGCTAGTTCGGGCTTCAGGGATATGTAGTCGCGTCGGCCTGCGCCGGGTTTGCGTGCTCGACCGCGTCTGGTATGCTCTCCAGTAACGGAGCAGCAGAATACGGGAGGCGCGCATGTTCACACCCGAGGAACGCGACCGTGTACGTGACCGCGTCGTGGAGATGGCGAAGGCCGACCCGCGTGTCACGGCGGGCGCGCTCACCGGCTCGACGGCAATCGGCGCGGGGGACGAATGGTCCGACGTTGACGTGGCATTCGGGATTGTGGGCGGCGCCACTCCCGAAGCCGTGCTCGACGATTGGACCGAGGCGCTCGTGCGCGAGATGGGCGCGCTGCACCACTGGGACCTGCGCGCCGGGTCGTGGGTTTACCGCGTGTTCCTCCTGCCGAGCGGGCTTGAGGTCGATATAGGCGTAGCGCCCGAGCGGGACTTCGGCTCGCGGGGTCCCCGCTTCCGCACTCTCTTCGGCAACCCACGCCAGCTGGAGCCGCTTCCGCCGCCCGACGCCGGGCACGTCGTCGGGCTGGGGTGGCACCACGTGCTGCACGCCCGGTCGTGCATCGAGCGGGGTAAGCCGTGGCAGGCCGAGTACTGGATCAGCGCGGTTCGCGACTACACGCTCACCCTCGCGTGCCTACGGTTGGGAGAGGAGGCTTCGTACGCGCGCGGCGCCGACCGCCTGCCCGCCGACGTGACGGGGCCGCTCGCGGGGGCGCTCGTGTGCTCGCTCGACG
Source organism: Chloroflexia bacterium (assembly GCA_035710025.1). Taxonomy (GTDB): domain Bacteria; phylum Chloroflexota; class Chloroflexia; order QHBQ01; family JADMIH01; genus JADMIH01. Next base: position 116 of record DASTEB010000570.1, on the reverse strand, counting down.
AGGCGGAGTTGCGCCGTGCGCTCGGTGGGGCGACGGGGTGTTTCATGGCGGAGGTGGAGACGGTGGATGCCGAGTTGTGCGCGAGGCTCAGGCCGGTGCTGCGGGAGTTCGGGGGT
>DASTEB010000569.1:0-4909 GCA_035710025.1 Chloroflexia bacterium | reverse complement strand
CCGGTGGTGCAGGTTGTCGAACACAACCGGAGCACCGGTGTGCTTGCTCACGTACAGCGCGTCGCCCACGTTGAACACGGTATCGTCGTTCTCGATGACAAGCCGGGCGCGCACGTTCTCGGGCAGCAGGCAGTAGCGCTCGATGAAGCGGTCGAGGGCGGGCTGCTTGTCGCCGTACGCCCCGCCGATGTGCAGCACCACCTTGTTGTCGGCCGGGCGGCCCATCAGGTCGAGCACCTCGGTCGCGTACCCTAGTTCGCGCACGGCCGAGTCGTATGTAGCGTCGTTGGGCGAGTTGAGCACGGTGTACTGGCCGGGGTGCATGCTGAGGCGGATGTCCAATTCGTCAGCCAGCGCGCCTATCTCGGCCAGGCGGCCGCGCGCCTCCTCTAGCTGGCGGCCGAACTGCGGGCGGTTGGGGTCAGTGTAATACGGCGCGATATTCGAGCTAAGGCGGTACATGCGCAGGCCGAGGCCCGCGGCGTACCGCATTATCGCCTCGACGTTGTCCAGGCTGACGCACAGGTGCGGGCCGTTCTGCCACCGCCGCGTGTCGTGCGCCCTTACGTCTATCCCTACGACAGCGCACGCGAAGCCGAAGCGCATTGTGTTCTCTCTCCGGTTGGGTTCGTACGATACTCCCCGGTAGTACGCGCCCGTCGGGCTTCCCGGTTCTGCAGGGGATGGCGCGAGGGCAGGTCGCGCGACCTGCCCTCGTGTGACCGGCATCTCGCAAGGCTCACGGTCGTGTGGCTTGCTGCGGCCCGGGCGTGCTCATAGCAGTAGAAGCGAAAATGTGCGAATACGCGGTGTAGGTGAATTCAGTCCAGTGGTCGCTCGCCGATACGAACTCTACCCTGACCCGAATCGATTGCTTGTTCGCGGTCAGCCTCGGTGGGATCTCGAAGAAATCGAGCGAAGCACGATGGTCAGAGTTCGTTCCGGGTGTCAGCCACACTCCGGCCGGTTGTCCGTCGACGTAGATGTTGGCCTTCTGGTTTGCGCTGTTGAAATCGAGTATTCGGGCGAGGCGGACGCCGTAGTTGTTCGGCTCGACGGAGAGGGTGAATTCGCTTGACCCTGTGTGCGCTCTACCCGTGCCGGAGAATCTCCTCCCATCATCCCGGCCCACGTAAGTGTGTGAGACGGTGCCCTGCCACGTAGGATTGGTGATCACGTAGTTGTGTTGTTGCTCGCTGTTGGGATCGCCCACCCTTAGTGTGTCGGTCTGTCGCAGGGTCGGGCTGCCAGGGGCAACGTAGGCGAACAGGGCGCTTTCGTAAAGCGAGGGGTGGTCGTTGTAACCACCGTGCTCTATCTTGAACTTCACGCCGCTCTCGAACACGAACGCATCGGCTATGCTCCAGCGGTACATGGTGTGGTTCGCAGGTTCGGTGTACCAGTGGACGAGGGGGGCGCCGTGAACCGGTAGGCTGAGTATCCCGTTGGCAAAATACCAGCCGCCGTTGTAGTAGTCTTCGGTGCCCGTCCCGTGCACTCGCGGGTTGGCGTCGAAGTCGTCGATGAAGATGCGCTCGTCACCTTCTAGCCCCCATACGCTGTCAGACCTGATATTCTGCACCACGCCCACGATATGCCCGGCGCCGGAGGCTAACGTACCGAAGTGGAAATCACGCCCGACGACCGTGGGGTCCTCGCGGCTGTAGATCGCCGTGAAGTAACCCGCGTCCACTCCCGGGACCGGAACAGTGGAACTAACAAGATTGTAGGCAAATTGCCCCTGCGCGCCCTGGATAGGTGTGCTGGAGTCGTTGACAAGTTGCACGCGTGCCGAACGCCGGAAGGGCATTGGAAAGTAATTGTAGTAAGTGTGCGTTTCGGGCACAACCCCCGCCAGAAGTCCCCTGGTCGATCCCTCGCCGCCCGCTCCAACGCCGAACAGAAAGCCAAGGGGCACGTCAACGCCTGGCTGCGCCTCACCGTCCCAGTAAATGCGTATCCTTGCTTTGCCGAGCACATCAAGGGTAGGTGGATCGTACTGGGTGTGAAATGCCGGGAGATAGGTGAAAGTAGGGGCGCCGTTGAAGCCGGGGTTCGTAATGGTGTAGTTGTGGCTCGACTCGGAGATCGGATCGCCAACGTCCAGTGTATCTGTGAGCCTCGGGGTCTGCGTGTCCGGCATTACAGATCGAACCCAGTAATAGTATTCGTTCCAATCGTACGCCGAGCCGATGAACCGGATCTCCACCCGGATCGAGCTGCGCCCCTGCGTGAACTGGGCGGGGATCATGAAGCGAACGTCCCGCCACCTGTTGAGCCAGTCGGAGCCTCGATCAAACCACCGCCCGGCGAGCCGGCCGTCCACGTACACATCGGCGGTCTGGTGGGCGACGTAGTAGTCCATGCGCCTCTCGAGCACTACTCCCTGGTTGTTCGGAGCGATTGCCACGGTGAAACCACTCGTACCCTGGTGCGACCTGCCGTTGTCTTGTAGCTGTTCTCCTCTGCCGACGTACTGTGTGGTGAAGAATTGCGGGAATCGGAGCACGAACTGGTTGATCGAGCCAGGCTCTCGCAGATCCAGGAGAGTGGTGGTTTGGCCGGGCGGTAGATCGAACGGGGCGATACTTTCGGTATGGTTGTTCCGCTGCCTCTTAGGGTCGACTGAGGGGTTCATCCAAGCGTTGCGAGCAGCAGCCAGGTCTTCCTCGCCGGTGTAGGTCGTGACCCCATCAGTAGTGTTGTAGAGGTGGTAGGTGATATTGTAGAACCTCGGCATGTTGGTGAACTCGACGCGAACGCTTTCTCGGAAGGAGAATGGATAGTAGGAGTAGAAACCCCCGGAGCTGACCATCTCGTTGCCCACGAGCGGGGCAAGGAAGGGCGCTCGGGTGCCGCTGAAGAACTGGTCGACCGGCAGGTCCACGCGGGGCGCGCTCTCTCCGTCGAAATAGATCCTGATGTTACCGGCTACGAGCGCGGTCGCCCATATGCGGTAGATGGTGCCGGGGTGGTGAGCTTCCAGCACCACGTAGCCGCCCGTTTCGGAGTTCCAGTAGTGGAAGTAGGACGAGCCGTCATTATTCAGCCCCGTGCGGTCGTAAGAGGAAGCCTGGTGAACCGTTGTGCCGGGCCGCAGGTAGGGCAACCTGTCGAAAGCGGACATGGCCGCCGCGCCGCGCGGCTCAACCCTGATTGATAAGGTGTCAGGCTTGGAGACCAGTGCGGAGTTTTGGATTATGGACGCCGGCCGTGCGTACGGGATGAGCAGGCAGCAAATCGCCCCGGAGATCCATAGAATCCAACGCATCCGGCCCTCCGAGACTGTACCTTACATGGCTGATACGTAGTACGCACGATTGCATACTAGTAATAGTCCCGGATGGTAACACAGTAAGGTTCGCTTGTCAATAGCCGTTTGAGGCCAACACAGGTCAAAGAAAATCCCAACGTGAGTGAACCTGAGCAAGTGTAGGGGCGCTCACCACGAATGCCCCTGCGAACGCCAGTGTATCTACCTGCAGAACGTCAACACATGGCTACCTTGGCGGGTTGCAGTCAGGGAAGAAGGTGTTGGCCACGATCTTGGAGGTCTGCCCCCGCGTCAAGGGGTTGTTCGGCCTGAAGTACGGTCAGGTCTCCGTGTCGCACGGCTCGCCCTCCCCTCCGCAGGTGTACCCGCTCATCACGTCGGGGCGGTTCATCAGCAACCGCTCCACGAACAGCCAGAACGTGTGCGTGGGCGGTACGTCGGCGAAGGCGTAATGTGTGGGTGGGATGGTGCCGGTAAATCCGGCAGCATTGCTGACGACTTTGGTCAGTTGCCCGCGCGTAGCTCCCGCGTTCGGCCCGAAGTAGGCCCCTTTTTCTGTGCCCCGGCGCCCTACCGCACCGGCTTGCCCTTCAGCAGCACCGTGCCGTCGGCGCCCAGCACCTCTAGCTCGGCGACGGGGCCGGAGAGGGTGACGGTGGCGGGGCGGTCGGGGTAGGCGCTGAAAGGGGCGGTCTCGCGGGAGCCGTCGGGGTGCGTCACGGCAAGCGTCGCGCCCTCGATGCGGCGCACGGGGAGGAGGCATACCGTGCTTCCCGCCACCGAGGCGGTGCCCCACGCGCTCGCCAGGCTGACCCCGCCCGTGCGCGCCACCGGCTGCCAGCGCTCGGTCCAGCCCAGGCCGCTGCCCGGCGGGAAGACGGCGTAGTCCCAGAAGGTGGGCGTGATGCCGCCCCATAGCTCGGCGTACGACGAGTCGCCGTCGGTGTACACCGCGGGGTTGAGCGAAGAGCCCCACCCGAAGAACTTGAGGCCCGGCATCTCCCTGTTGGAGAAGGTCTTGACCAACCCCTCGTCCGCGTCGGGGTTGTATACCGCGGCGAAGCTGCCCCGCGCGGCCGACGGCATGGCGAACCCGCCCAGCCACCCCTGCCAGGTCGACATGTCGGCCAGGTCGCGCCCGCCGTGCACGGGCCAGGAGACCGTGCTGCGCTCGGCGGGCAGGCTCGTGTCGTTAGTGCTGTGTACCACCATCTCGGCGGTCGGCATGACGAAGCGCAGGCGCGGCGATACCTTGTTCGTGCCGCCGGGGGCCACCATCGCGTTGGTCCACAGCTGCCCGCGCTGCTGGGTGCTCGTGCGGTTCTCCATGCGGGCCGACACGGTGTATGCCCCTTCCTCGGGGCTGAGGGTGATCGCGCCGGTGACGCGCAGGCCGGTCATGCGGTCCGCCGCGGCCACGGTGACGGTCGCGCCGCCGTCGCCGTTACGGGTGACCGAGGCGTCCCACGGCAGGTACTCCATCAGCCCGTGCTCGTCGGTGGGCGCGGCCCACTCCATGCCGCCCACGCCGAGCCACCACCCCTTGCCCGAGAAGGGCGCGGGCTTGACCACGGGGTTGCGGTATAGCTCGTTGTGCCCGGTCGGCTTGTATACCGCCTCGTACAGCCGCCCGCC
>DASTEB010000568.1:0-6482 GCA_035710025.1 Chloroflexia bacterium | reverse complement strand
AGTCCACATTGATGCCGCGCAGGTAGCCCGCGGTCTCGCGCCAGGTCCAGCTTGCGCTTGTGGGGGCGATCTGCATCGACCGGTCCACGATCTCAAGCTTGATGTCGGTGGGCACGTCGGGGCTGCCTGCGCGCTGCCTGTTGGCGTACTCCCTCGCGGTCAGCACCGTGTTTGCGGCGCCGAACAGCGAATTGTCGAATGTAACAGTTCCGCCCGGCGCGAAGTGGTCGAGCACCGCGGCGAAGTCGTGGTCATTGATATCCTCGGTCAGCGTGAGCGCGAAGATCGGGTCGATTACGTGCGGACCGCCCTCCTGCGCCCGAGCGGACGCCGCGCCCGGCACGAGCGATGCCAGTGCCATAGCGCCAATTGCCAGCAGTAGTGCTGTCTTTTTCATCCTCTTATTCCTCCGATTCCGTTTTCGGTATCTGTATTGCCCGGGACCTGTCACTCCTTTGGCCCCTGGCTCTGCGCCACCCCTTGTATGAGGGGTCTGCTGTGTACGAGTGTACCGCTACTCCTCCCAGATCACAGCGGGCGCGAGCAGTAACCGGCGACACACCCTTTGCTGGTTTCCAATGTAAATCCAAGTGTGTATCGCGCTCGCCACGGCATCCCATCGCCCCTTTCCCGCGACCGAACGTACTGCTCGTAGGCGCTTCGCAGCGGGACTGGCGCGGGTGTGGTATAATTAGGGGTAGTCCAAGCTGGACAGCGGTTCTCTATCTGCCGGTTTCTCCGCTTTTCCCTACCAGGTTCTCGCGTAAACCCCTGTAGATGCCCTCCTGGCTACGACTTTGAGTAGCAAGGGCGAGGTGCGCCTTGCCCAAAGCACGGCTCCACGGAGCCACAAGGGAGATACAATGAAGATCTATGTAGGTAACCTCGCGTTCGGGACGTCGGAAGACGACCTGCAGAGGACATTCGCCGAGTTCGGCCAGGTCGACAGCGTCGCCATTATCAAGGACAAGTACAGCGGCGAATCGCGCGGCTTCGGCTTCGTCGAGATGGCTGACAGCGCCGCGGCCGCCAAGGCAATCGAAGCGCTCAACGGCACCGAGATGGACGGCCGCAATCTCACCGTCAACGAGTCGCGCCCCCGCGCCGACGACCGCTCTGGCGGCTACAACCGCAGCCGCCGCTAGTAGCTCCGGCCCATCACGCTCCCGGCCCGCGGCGCGCACCGTGGTCTTTCCTCTCCCACGATACTCCCCGATCACGCACGCGCCCGCGCCGGAAGCTGTGGACGCTGGGCCTGCGTGCCGGACCATTGGGACTGTTCGAGTGCGGCGTCACGTGGCGCTGCCCGGAAAGGTGGGTGATATATGGCGATGAGACCCGACGATAATCTCAAGGGGATAGAGATGCGGTGCCGAGAAGTACTTAGCTCACCCTACAGCTTCCGCGAGCTGCCTACCGAGCTGCAGAGGCTCCAGGCCGTCATGACCACCGCGAGCGTGCTGGCCCGAGTCGATGTGCCCAATCTCGTCGCTGAAGTGCGGCGCTTGCGCTCCGAGCTTGCCATGATGAGGAAGCAACAGCAGCAGAGCTAGCCGCTCCGGCTCCGTATCGGCGTCTGTCCTGGGTGTTGCACCGCTACCATCACACTCTCCTTTCGCCCTGCGCCTGCGCTCCCTTCGCATCGACCGAAGTATCTACTTCGGCGTTCAGCGTCACGTCCTCGATGTCGAACGACGCCCACGGCATGTCGCCGAACCACACGGCGTTGACCCACAGCGTCTTTGCCGTGTCGGCCGGGTGTTTGTACTTCATCGCCTCCACGTGCTGCGCCTTGCCCGTGGCCGGGTCGAAGCGCACTACCAGGTGCTCCTCCCCCTCCTGCGTGGGCACCGTGAGCAGCGCCATCGTGTCGTCCACCGGCACCCAGCGCACGTCAGGTTCGCGCAGGAGCATCGCGGGCAGCCACAGCGCCCATTCGGACCACATCCGGAGCGCGGCCGAGTGGTCGTTCTTCGGCTCGCCTTCCTCCACCCCGAAGGGCAATTCCTGCCGGAATTTGTCGTCCCGGTAGTGCTCGTTCACCTTCATGACCGGCCTGCCGAACATGGTCAGCTCGAAGTAGGAGCGGAAGTTGCGCCCCGCCTCGTGCATGAAGCGGAAGCGCAGCGGGAACATTATCCCGAACAGCCGCATCGTGCCCCTCCCGCTCACCACACCCGAATTGACGGCGGGCACGCGCTCCCCGTAGGTCGCTCGGTAGTACCGCTCGACCGGGGCGGGCAAACCCTCCGGCAGCGCAATGCTCTGGGCGGGTTCCGGTTGCCTATCGACGGGAGCGAATGGCGCCGGACGAACTCGCAAGCCCACCCATGCGAGCCCGGCCAACTGCACAAGCAGCCCGCCAACATTGATTGTCGCTTTCTTCAACTGTTTACTCGCTCTCTAGAATATTCCCAGTCTGCGTTCTGCGCGCCTCTCAGGCCGTCGCGTACTCCTCCAGCCGGTACACGCGCACCCATTCTTCGGGGTGGCCCACCAGCCAGTCATGGATGTGATCGGGGTCGGCCACGTCGGGCGGCACGCCGAACTCGTAGCGCAGCGCCCGGTGATACGACGACGCCGTGATGCCCGAGCACACCGGCACGCTGTTGTTGCGGTCGAGGCGGCGGAACAGGTAGACGTCGCGCCGCACTACCCTGTAGATCAGGTTGTCCATCATGTGCGCCCAGAACTTGGCCATGCCAAAGCGCACGTCCACGAACTCAAGCGCGCTGCGGGTAAGGGCAGCACGCTGGGCGGGCGTGAGCGTCTCGCACCGCCACACCTCGAAGCCCCGCCGCTCCCACATGTCGAGCTTGCTCCGCTTGGCCAGCACGTCGTCTATCGTCTTGATCCGCCCCACGATGTCCATCTCGAGCACCCGGCGCCCGTCGAGGAACTGCGCAGTGTGGACCGAGTAGGTCGGCCCTTCGCCCTCCATGCGCATCAGCCAGCGCCCGACCCTGCTGTACAGGTCGCCCTTGCCCGCGAAGCAAATGACGTCGCCCGCAAGAAACGCCGGAATCCGCAGGTTGCTCTTTTTCCTTCTCCTCAACGCGATCCTCATCTCGCTCGCCCTCCCTTATCACGATGCCTCGGCAGGCCGGTCCCCGCTCGGCGCTGTTCCGCCCCCTCAAGCCTATGCCGAGGTGCCCGGAAGAAGGCTTGCTATGCCTCCTGTTCGGCGCACCACGCTGTGCACGGGCAGGGAAATCGTGAAGGGATCGGAATCCGCCAACTATATGTTGTCGCGGGATGGTAGATGTGGGGGTAGTAGAAGGTGAAAGCCCGGTGACGATTCCAGGTTGTTTCGCGCGCCGATTTCCGAGTCGCAGGCCGTGCGAAGCTCGCCCCGTGGCGCTATAATGGACCCAAGGATTCGCAGCGCGCAAGCGATATGACGCGGCACTATCCGCCGCGAGGAGAAATGCCATGCCAATCCCGACACTACCCTTCGGGCGGCTCGGCCACGAGAGCACCCGGACCGTTTTCGGCGCAGCCTCCCTCTGGTCGGTCTCCCAGGACGACGCCGACCGCACCCTCGACCTGCTCCTGCAGCACGGCGTCAACCACATCGACGTAGCCGCCAGCTACGGCGACGCCGAATTGCGCCTCGCCCCCTGGCTCAAGCGCTACCCCGACCGCTTCTTCCTCGCCACCAAGACCGGCGAGCGTACTGCACAGGGCGCGCGGGAAGAGCTGCACCGCTCGCTGGAGCGCCTCGGCGTGGACCACGTCGACCTGTGGCAGCTTCACAACCTGGTGGACGAGCAGGAGTGGCAGACCGCTTTCGGCCCCGGCGGGGCGCTCGAAGCCGCCATCGAGGCGAAGCAGCAGGGCCTCGTGCGCGGAATCGGCGTGACGGGCCACGGAGTGGAGGTAGCGGCCATGCACAGGCGCAGCCTGGAGCGGTTCGACTTCGACTCGGTGCTGCTGCCCTATAACTACACCATGATGCAGAACCCGCAGTACGCCGCCGACTTCGAGGCGCTGCTTGCCCTGTGCCGCGAGCGCAACGTGGCCGTGCAGACCATCAAGTCGGCGCTGCACCGGCCCTGGGGCGAACGCGAGCATACAGCCACCACCTGGTACGAGCCGCTCAACAGGCAGGACGCGGTCGACGCCGCGGTCTGGTGGGTGCTGGCGCGGCCCGGCGTGTTCCTGTGTACCGTGGGCGATATCCACGTGCTGCCCCTCGTGCTCGACGCCGCCTCCCGCTTCGACCCCGCCACCACCCAGGCGAGCCTGGAGGACCGCCTGTCGAAGCTGAACATGGAGCCGCTGTTCGTCTAGCCGGCGGCGGAATAGGAGAAGCGAGACATCCTTCGTGCAGGATGGCTCGCTCTTCTCATGTGCTCGGTTGTGTTACTCAGGCATACGCGGGTGCCCCGACGATGCTAATGGCAATGTGCCGGGCGGAATCTCCCACCCCGGCCAGCGTGCCTGGCTTGATCGACGGCGCCCAGAACAGCCCCACGAAATACAGTCCCGGATACGCCGTGACCCCGCGGTCCTGCACGGGATAACCCTGCTGGTCGAACACCGGCAGCTTGACGAGGCTGTAGTCGTACCTGTACCCGGTTGCCCAGATGACCGTATTGATTCCCTCGGCCCGCAGGTCAAGCTCCTCAATGAGCGGCTGCTCGAAACCGTCGCGCATCTGCTGAATCTCCTCGACCGGCGCATCGATCCCGTTCGCCTCGATGAACCCGTCGATCATCTGCTTCCCAAACATCTCAAACCCGTCGGCCTTGCCCAGGTTTTCGTAGAGATCAGGGGCGAAAAAGACTCTGTGGCCCTCCACCCCTCGTACGTGCCCCAACAGGATCACGCCATCGCGGGCGAACTGGTGCAGGTTGATGGTATGCCCTCCATTCGTGCCCGACAGGTGGGGCGGTACGAATGTCTCGGCCGGTACCGGCAGCTCGTCGGGTGTCAGATCGAAGAACCCCAGACGCATCAACCATTCGACCGTGTCCTTGCCCCGGTAACGGCGAGGCGCTCGGCCCGCGCTCGACGTGCTCAGGTACACGTTGCGCCCGCTCTGGTGAAGCTCCTCGGCGATCTGTGCCCCCGATTGCGCGCTCCCCACGACGAGCACCGCCCCTTCGGGCAACAACCGGGGGTTGCGATACTGGCTGCTGTGCATCTGCGCGATGTCCGGGGAAAGCGCCTTCGCATACTCGGGCACCTTCGGCAACTGCTCAACACCGGTCGCGATCACCACGTTGTTCGCCATGATCGGCCCGCTGCTCGTCTCGACCCGGTACCCGCCGACGCCCGCCGGCTCGACCGCCAGCACCTGCGTGTTGTACCGCACCGGCAGCGCGAACCGCCGGACGTACTCCTCGAAGTACGAGACTATCTGCTCCTTCGACATGAAGCCGTCGCGGTCGGGACCGTCGTACTCCGCGCCCGGCAGCCTCATCGTCCAGTTCGGCGTGACCAGCGTGAACGAGTCCCACCGCTGGTTGCGCCATGCGTTGCCCGCCTGCGCCGCCCCCTCCAGTACGACGTGCTCGTGCCCCTGCTGCTTTAGATAGTAGCTGGTCGCCAGCCCTGCCTGGCCGCCGCCCACGATCACGGTTTCGATGCGTTCCATTGGTCTGTTCTCCTATCATTGATTTGGGGCCAATACGCTGCCCCTGTCCATCAAACCTCGAACTTTGCCCCGGTGGGCCGAAGCCTCGTCGCCACCAGCACAATCCACGTCACGACCGCGGCGAGCACGATCCGCTGCATTAGCCCGGCGATCTCCACACCCGTGAAGAAGGTGTAAGCCGTCGCCACGAACCCCAGGGCGATCACCGCCACCAACACGAACAGGGTCCGCTGCAGCCCGCGCCACCTCTCGTCCCGCCCGAGCCGCCACGTCACCAACGCCACACCGGTCGTCACCGCGAGGAACGTGGGCGGCCCCATCGTCTGGTGGATCGTCCCGGCCGGCGTCACCGGCACCCCTCCCGGGTCGATCGGGAAGATCATCGCGACCAGCACGCCCGCAGCCCACATGCCCAGGAACACCAGTCCGGTTAGGGACAGCGCATGCCGTGGCGCTCCCCGGTACAGCGCCACTATCAGCGCAGCGCTCGCCAGAACCATGCTGAAAAAGGCCGAGGTCATGACGAACCCGTAGGGGCCGTTCGCATACTCGCTCGTCATGCGGCTGACCGGGTCGAGGTCGGGCCGCAGGAAGTGCAGCGCGGCTACCGCCAGGGCGAAGTACGCAGCGCCCGCTATGGCCACCGGCGCCGCCCACGACGCCTGCCGGACAGCCCTCAGATCTGTTGAAGTGATTGTCGAAGCCATTCGGTTTGCCTCCTATTCGCATCAGGTCTGGACTTCAGCGTAAGCCAACAGCTCTCCCCGCCCGTTCCCCGAAAGGGGTATTCCACCGGGGTATAGCGCGGCCGGGCCTATTCGCCCCCGGACTGTTGAACGCGCACACGGCGCCCCAGCCGCGGCCGCCACTCGTAGCGCAC
>DASTEB010000567.1:0-7340 GCA_035710025.1 Chloroflexia bacterium | reverse complement strand
CACCGGCGACGTACGCCTCGGTGGTCGGATATGGCACAGAAGAAATGATAGCCGAACAGGCTGAATGGGTTCTTAAGAATTCCTGAGAGTTTGCTGAAGGAAGGTGGGCCGGTACTGCGCAAACGGGTCACACGCCTGAGTGTCCCGGCCGTTCAGGGGTTCTTCAGCCAATTCTCAGCGCCGCCTAAGCACCCCATCAGGTAACAATCCTATACTGGACGTGAAAGGCCCGAAGATTACGGCCTCTCTGGAGGTGTGCGCATGGGCGAGGAGAGCAACAGCCCATACGGCCAGGCACATTCGGTGACGGAAGACGTCGCGGACCAACGGTCAGCGGATGTAGCGGGGGCAGAGCGTTCAGCGACAATTGTCGCGTGAGGCTGACTTGAAAGCCCGTCCTGGGACCGGCGTACAGGATCGGGTGACCTTTGGCCTTGTGCTCCGGCAGTTACGCAAGCACAACTTCGCGGTGCTCTCGACTGTCGATGACAGTGGGGCTCCAGATTCGGCCGGGGTCAACTACGGCGTGTCTACCTCGGGCAGCGACCTTGTGCTGTACGTAATGACGAGGCGACATCTCAAGAAAGCCCGGAATATCGCGCGGGACCCGCGGGTAGCGCTCGTGGTCCCGCTGGCGCGGCGACTCTTGTGGTTCATCCCTCCGGCAACGATACAGCTGCATGGTCGCGCCGAGATCCTGGACTGGACCGACTCCGAGGGCACCGAAGTATTCAGGCGCTTCTGGATGGGCAGACGAATCCTGGCAGCCTACGACAAGTCCCGCCGGGAACGTGGGGAGACACGCGTCTGCTTCCTCAAGATCACCGTCGACCCACTCATCCAAACCTACGCCGTCGGGTATAGCGTGTGGGATCTCCGGCGGCAGATGGAGTCGGCAGCGGCAAAGGTGCGCATCCCGCAGAAGTATCGGGCGTCGGATACGTGACGCCGGTGACCGGGCGCGGACCGGAGAGCACAGTAGAGGAACGCAACCATGGCTATCGCTCGCCGCAATCTATTTCAGGACAGGATGCGCTTCGCGCTCAGTGTGCTGGGGGTGGCGCTGGCGGTCATGCTGATCCTGGTGCTGACCGGACTGCTGGACGGCACGTTCAAGCAAGTGACCCGGTACCTCGAGAACAGCTCGGGGTCGATCGTCGTGGCCCAATCCGGGGTGAAGAACCTGCTGGGCGCTACTTCCATCCTGCCTCCAGGCACGCCGGACACGGTACGCAGCACCGAGGGCGTTGAGAGGGCAGTGCCCATATTCTCCCAGTTCCTCATCCTCGACCTGCACGGAAAGAAGCAGCCGGTCTACATGGTCGGCTACGACAGCTCACTGGGCGGGGGCGGACCGTGGCGCATGGCCCAGGGGCGCGAGCCGCAGGCCGAGAACGAAGCCGTCCTGGATAGCGTGCTCGCACAGAAGCACGAGATCGCGGTGGGCGATGAGGTCGCGGTGATGGGGCGGCACTTCACTATTGTGGGCCTGTCGAGCGACACTACCTCGTGGATGACCAGCTTCCTGTTCGTGCGAAAGGTCGATGCTGAGGAGTTGTTTCGGACGCCGGGAGCAACCAGTTTCCTGCTGGTGACCCCTACATCCGGAACCGGCGAAGAGGAGCTTGGGGACAGGTTGAACGACGCTGACGGCCCTGAGAGGGTGACGGGCGCGCATGCACTCCTGAAGAGCGACATGATCGCGAACGACCGGAGCCTGTTTGCCCGCTTCTTCAGCACGCCGCTGCAGTTGATGGTGGCTGTAGCGTTCTTGGTTGGCGTGATGGTGGTTGGCCTGGTGATATACACGGCGACGGTTGAGCGGCAGCGCGAATACGGGGTGCTCAAGGCAATCGGTGCGCGTAACGGCCTGCTGTACAGGGTCGTGCTCACCCAGGCATTGATCGCCGCGGTCGCGGGCGCCTTTGTAGGCGCGGGGCTGTCGGCGGGCGCCGCCTGGGCGATTATGGCAGTGAGGCCGCAGTTCCTGGTGAGCACCGAACTCTCGTCTGTGGGGTGGGCGTTGCCGGCGGCGCTGGGCATGGCGTTGCTTGCCGCGTTGATCCCTGCGCGGGTAATGGCACGCCTCGCCCCGGCGGATGTATTCCGTCGATGACGGCGGATGAGGGGTCAGGAGGCAATGACATGATGCGGCTGGCGTTTCGCAATCTCTTCCACAGCAGGGCACGCCTTATCATTTCCGTGGGCGGGGTGGCTCTGGCGCTGATGCTGATCCTGGCCCTTGACGCGATCCTCACGGGCGTCGAGGCACGGGTGAGCGCGTACATCGATCGCTCGGGGGCGGACGTGTTCGTCTCGCAGAAGGACGTCCGCAACATGCACATGGCCGCGTCGTCCATTCCCGAAGCGGTCATTGACGAGGTGGCGCGAGTGGCGGGCGTTCGGTCGGCCTCGCCGGTGCTCTACGTCACGAACGTGGTCGAATCCGGGGAGGAGCAGGGGCTGGTGTATGTAATTGGGCTGCCACGGGACGCCAGCGTAGGCGTCCCGTGGAAGGTACTGGAGGGGCAACCGCTTCCCTCGGCGGGCGAGGTAATTGTCGATCGAGGGGTAGCCGAGCAGCTCGGGGTGGAACTGGGCAGCGAGGTGAAAGTGCTCGGGCGCCCGTTCCGGGTAGCGGGACTATCAGGCGAGACCGCCAGCCTGACCAACAGCATCGCATTCATCTCCATGGAGGACTTCCGGCAGGCGCTCGGGACCGCGGGGGTCGTTAGCTTCGTGCTGGTGAACGTTCGGCCCGGCGAAGATGCCCGGAGAGTTGCCCAGCGCATCGAGACAGAGGTGGCCGGGGTGACGGCCCAGACCGCAGAGGAGTTCGCTCGGCAGGAGCGTGTAGTGATAAGGGACATGAGCACCGACCTGGTGACCATCATGAACCTGATCGGCCTGCTGATTGGCCTCGCGGTGATGTCGCTCACGGTGTACACGGCCACGCTCTCCAGGCTGGCCGAATTTGGGGTGCTCAAAGCGGTAGGTGCGCGCAGCGTTCACCTTTACCGGGCGGTGCTTGCCCAGGCCCTTTTCAGTATCGTGTTCGGGCTGGTAATCGGAGTAGGCTTTACGCTGCTTCTCTCCCTTGCCGCGCCCGGCCTGGGGTCGAACCTTTACCTGCAAGTGAGCGGCGAGTCGCTCCTGAAGGTGAGTGTGGCAGCGTTGGTCATTGCGGGGATATCGGCGGTGCTCCCGGTCAGGCAGATTGCGGGGCTCGACCCGGCCATCGTCTTCCGCCGGGCAAAGTAAGGGCGACGTTCAGGGGCTGAGATCGGGGAGCGGTAGGCTTTCCGGACAAGTGAGGGCAAGGCGATGGATATGAATAATCCCACACTACAAGTCTCGCACGTTACGAAGCGGTTTGGGTCAGCAGACACCGAAGTGACGGCCGTTCGGGACGTGTCGCTCGAGGTAGCCCCCGGCGAGATAGTGCTGATCATGGGGCCATCAGGCTCGGGCAAGACGACGTTGCTCCTGATGCTGGGCGCTCTGCTCAAGCCTTCTGAAGGCTCGATCCGGCTGAACGGCTACGCGCTGAGCGAGCTTGCCGAGCGCAAGCTGCCCGACATCCGTCTGCGGCGCTTCGGCTTCGTGTTCCAGGACTTCAACCTGCTATCGGCCCTCACCGCGCTGGAGAACGTTGCCCTGGTTGCTCAACTGGCCGGGCTGCGGGGCAGCGAAGGGCGCTCACGGGCCGCGCGCCTGCTGGCCGAACTCGGGCTGGAACACCGGCTCAACTTCCTCCCGGAAAAGCTGTCCGGCGGCGAGAAGCAGAGGGTAGCCATCGCTCGCGCCCTGGTCAACGACCCGTCCCTCATTCTGGCGGACGAACCGACGGCCAACCTCGACTCGAAGATCGGGCACGAGATCATGCGCCTGCTGCGCGGGATCGCCAAGGAGCAGGGGCGCAGCGTCGTGATCGTGTCGCATGATGCGCGCATCAAGGACATAGCGGACCGGGTGCTCTGGTTGGAGGACGGCCGGTTCAAGGATATGGTCACGATGCACACCGATCCGGTATGCGGCATGGCTGTGGAACGGGAACGCGCCACGGCCGATGGGTGGGTCGCTACCACCGGCAGCGAGACCTATTACTTCTGCTCGAGGGGGTGCCGAGACGAATTCCTGGCTGAGCGTCACCCGCTGCGCAACCCCGTGCTGTGGCTGAAGCGACTATGGCCTCAGCTGGCCGGTACTGGCAAGCCGAACCCAAGGCCATCGAGTCGAAACGTCTGACTGCCATTAGCGAATCGGAAGCTCGGTGTCGGCCGCGCACCTAGTGATACGACCTGCGGAGCGCAAATCTTTATCCGGCGCTGGGCGGATCCGTGGGGCACAAGTCACAATGGTTAGCCCAGACAAGACTGCGGTCCCTGGTTCGAGACCAGGCTCGCCCACCTTTTCCTGTTCCCTACACAGGGAAAGCGCATAACTTTAGCACCAGTCTCACGTACCGGATGGAGGGCGCACGCATGCACTCTTTGCAACCTAGCGCCAGGGGTTGGTGCCGCCATTCACAAGCCGTGGTGGCCACCCAATACGGGCTGCCGAAACATCCTGCTGCACTTAGCAGATGCGCGGAAGTGGGTCGCCTACCAGCATATCGAGCACGCGAGTGCCGCCGATGTCGGTGCGCAGGAAGACCATAGCGACAGGCTCGGCGCGCACCTCGCCGATTATCGCGGCTTCCCGCCCGAGTGGGTTGGCGCGCATAGCCTGCAGCGCGGCGTCCGCTCCTTCGGACGCAACAATCGCGAGCAGCTTTCCCTCGTTGGCTATTGTGAGCGGGTCGAGACCTAGGATTTCGCAGGCGCCCCTTACCCCGCCACGCACGGGGATGGAATGCTCGTCGAGGGCAACCGAGACCTCGGAAGCAAGGGCGATCTCGTTCAGCGACGTGGCGACGCCGCCACGCGTCGGGTCTTTGAGGCAGTGGACGGCCGGGCCCGCCGCACGCAGCATGGCGTCCACCATCCCGTGCAGTGGTGCGGTGTCGCTCTGAACATCGGTCTCGATATCGAGCGCCTCGCGAGCAAGCATGACTGCAATGCCGTGGTCGCCCACCGGTCCGCTCAACAGCACCTTGTCGCCCGGCTGCGCCTCACTCTGCCCCAGCGGCCAGGTGGCCTTCACGAGCCCCACCCCCGCCGTGTTGATGAACAGCCCGTCAGCTTTCCCGCGCTGGACCACCTTGGTGTCTCCGGTAACTATGGCCACGCCCGCCTCGGCCGCGGCCTCCGCCATGGAGGCAACGATCCGGCGCAAGTCGGCGATAGGAAAACCCTCCTCCAGTATGAAGCTGGCCGAGATGTAGAGGGGCAGGGCTCCACTAGTGGCAAGGTCGTTGACTGTCCCATGCACCGCAAGCTTGCCGATGTCGCCACCCGGGAAGAAGAGGGGGTTTACGACGTATGCATCGGTTGTGAACGCCAGGCGCGAGCCCTCCTCGTCAATAGCGAAGGTTGCCGCGTCATCCATCCGGTCGAGTAGCGGGTTCGAGAAAGCGGGTGCGAACACGCCCTCAATCAGGTTGTGGGTGGCCTTCCCGCCGCTGCCGTGGCTGAGCGTGACCCGCTCGTCGCGCAGGTGGAACTTGTGCCGCCGCGCCTGGCGCACTCGCTCGATCTTGTCGAGTGCCTCGGCCAGCGTCTGCCCACCCCTATCCTCGGTGCTGCTCACTGGTGGTCCTTTCAGTGCAAGGTTGGCGTGCCCCTCCCCGGCACTTGGGTGCTTACGCTTGAGGCTTGAGTTCTATCACCTGCAGTTTCTCGCGCTCGGCGGCCAGCGAGAAGCGCCCGTAGTTGAAGTAGGCCGCGCACGCACCCTCAGGCGAGACCATGCACGTGCCGATGGGCGTCTCCGGGGTACAAGCGGTGCCGAACACGCGGCACTCCCACGGCTTTATTACCCCCTTCAGTACCTCGCCACACTGGCAGGCCTTGGGGTCGGCCACGCGCAGCCCCGGCACCTCGAAGCGCAGCTCGGCGTCCCACGGAGCGAACTCGGGGCGGAGTTTGAGGGCGCTATGGGTAATGAAGCCGAGGCCGCGCCACTCGAAGAACGGGCGCAGCTCCATCGTGCGGGCCATGGCCTCCAGTCCCTTGACGTTCCCCTCCGGGCGCACCACCCGCCCGTACTGGTTCTCGACCTCGGCCCGCCCCTCGCTGATCTGTTTTACAATCATGTAAATCGCCTGAATGATGTCGAGCGGCTCAAACCCGGCGATCACTACCGGCTTATGGTGCTGGCGAGCGATGAAGTTGTACGGCCTCATGCCGATCACCATACTGACGTGGCCCGGACCGATGAACCCGTCCAGGCGAAGGTCTGGCGAGTCGAGGATGGCCTTTATGGCGGGGATGATGGTCACGTGGTTGCAAAACACCGAGAAGTTGGGTATCTCCTCCGCTTGCGCACGCAGCAGCGTGACCGCTGTTGAGGGCGCGGTCGTTTCGAAGCCTATGGCGAAAAAGACAACCTGCCGGTCGGGGTTCTCCCTGGCGAGCTTGAGCGCGTCGAGAGGTGAGTAGACGAAGCGCACGTCCGCGCCCCCGGCCTTGGCGTCGAGCAGGCTGCCGTCCGAGCCGGGCACGCGCATCATGTCGCCGAACGTGGTGAAGATCACCCCGTCGGTGCGGGCGATCGCAATGGCGTCATCTATGCGCCCCATCGGCAGGACGCACACCGGGCAGCCGGGGCCATGCACCAGGTCGAGGTTGCGCGGCAGCACGTCCTCAACGCCGTGCTTGTAGATGGTGTGTGTGTGCCCGCCGCACACCTCCATCAGCTTGAGGGGCTTGCCGTCGCTGAGTCTCGCGATCTCCTCCGCGATGCTCTTTGCCAATTCTGGGTCTCGGTATTCGTCTACATACTTCATAGTCGTCATAGTCGTCATAGTCGTCTCTCTACCGTCGAACGGCCGGTTATGTTGCCTTCCTCATCGCTGGCCGTCTTCAGGACAGCCCATACAACTTCCAGCAGCGCGTGATATGCGGTTGCCTGCGCCTCCTGTATGCGCGGCACGTGGTCGCCGGGCACGACGATGCAGTAATCGACCGCACCGGAGCGCGCCATCTTGCCGCCGTCGTATCCCGCCAGGCCCAGAGTCAGCAGCCCCTGCTTCTTCGCCTGCTCCAGTGCCGCCAGCACGTTGGGGGAAGCGCCGCTGGTCGTGATGCCCACCGCTACATCCCCGGGACGTGCCAGTGCTATCATCTGTCGTGCGAAGACGTTGTCGAAACCGACGTCATTACCCACCGCCGTGACCACCGCAATGTCGTTGGTTAGCGCGATGGCCGATAGCGGCGCAACACCGGCAAAGGGAGGAT
>DASTEB010000566.1:0-5119 GCA_035710025.1 Chloroflexia bacterium | reverse complement strand
GAAGCGGTCTCGCCCATGCCCACGCCCTGCGCGGCGATAGAGGGCTGGCGGCACAGGCAGGTCAGGCGGTCTAGGTAGTCGGCGCGGCGCGAGGCGATAGTGTCGAGGATGTCTTGCATGGTGGGCAGTATAGCGCAAGGTGGGCGGGTTGTGCAGGCAGCAACTTGAATGCCGTGACTGGCGGCACAAGCCCGGGCGCGCGGAAACGCCGGGCCGCGCTTGTGGCGGCTCGTTGGCTATTGGGTGGGGAGGGGTTGGGCGCGCTGCGGGCAGCGGCGCATTAAGGCGGGGTCACGCGGAGGGTCGCGGCCGCCTCATGTGGAGAGCGCGGGACTGCTGGGCCGGTCCCTACGCGCTCTGCTTGCGGTAGTTGGAGTAGGTGCGGGAACCCATCGCACCGTTGAGGATGCACCCCAGCACATTCGCGTTGACGTTCTCCAGCTCGCGCAGCACCTGGCGCACGTCGCTGCGCCTCGTTCTGCCGGCCCGCAGCACGAGGATCACCCCGTCAACGTACCCGGCCAGGATCGCGGCGTCGGCGGCAAGCAAGGCGGGCGGGCTGTCGTAGATGACGATGTCGGCCCTGTCCTCAAGCTCCTTCATCACTTCGACCGTGCGTTCGTTGCTGATGCGCTCCGAGGGGTCGGATATGGGGCTGCCGCTGGTTACCAGGCGCAAGGTTCGGATGAAGGTGTCCTTGATGTAGCGGTCGTAGTGCTTCTCTTCGAGGTCGAGCATCTCGGCAAACCCGTCGTGCCTGTCCACGTTGAACATCTCGTGCAGCGCGGGCTGGCTCAGGTCCGCGTCCACCAGGATGGTGCGGTGGCCCGCTTTCGCCATGACCACCGCCAGGTTCACCGCCGTGACGCTCTTGCCGTCGCCGGACGATGGGCTGGTCACGAGGATCGACTGGACGGGGTGCTCGTTGCCCGTCCTGAACAGGATCCTGTTCCGTATCATCCGGTACGACTCCGTCACAGGGGAGAACGGCTTTTGATAGGCAACGATCTTGTCCGCCGGGGCCGCCCCGTTCATCTTGCCCACGACGCCGAGGACGGGCAGCTCCTGCACCTGGTATAGCTCTTCGGGCGACCGGTACGTGTCGCGGACGTACTCCGTGAAGAACAGGAAGCCCAACACCAGTATCAGGCCGAGCGCGCCCCCGACCGCCACGTTCAGGGCGGTGCGGGGCCGCACCGGGGCATCGCTCGCCTGCGCCGGCTCGATGATCGTAAGGTAACTGTTCGTGCCCCTCGACTTCTGAGACAGGTCCGACAGGCTGACGAAGTTCTTCTCCCACTCGATGACAAGTTGCTCCAGACTGACGCGCTGCTCCTGGAGCTTTGCCGTCTCGATTGTGGAGGTAGAGGCGGCGATAGCGGTATCTATGGCCTCTGCCCTCGACTCCGCTGCTAAGAGCTTTTGCTTCAGGTTGTCGAGTTGCTGGAGGATGAACGTTGCGTCGTCCACGTCCTCGGGGTTCTGCATTGCCGCGGGGCTGATTGTGAGTAGCTGCGCGGCAATCTGGTCGGCGATGGCGCCGGCCGATTCAGGCGATAGGGCTTCCGCAGTCACCTCGAGTAACTGCGTGCCCTCAATCGCTTTGATCTGCACCTGCTTTTTCAGCTCTTGCCAGGTCTGGTCTAGCTCCAGCGCGGAGACCACGGAGTCCAGCACCGGCTGGCGGCGACTGATGTCGGCGTACGTCCTGGCGGCGTCCATGCTAGTCTGCATGTCGCTGCGGCTCACGCTGGCCGACTGCATGAACTGGCCGACAAGCATCGTGGTGGTCGCCTGGTATACGGGCGTCTGGCCCTTGCTGACGATGAAGCCGGCCAGCGCGCCCGCCAGCGTCAAGGCAATCACCAGCCACCACCGTCCCGCTACGACCGCGAACATGCGGCGAAGTTCTATGAAGTCGTTCATCTTGTATGCTCCACGTAGAGGATCACGCTGTAGACCGGAGAGGGCTCGGCCCGTGCGTCTTTGCAGATGTGCGCCCCGCTGCAGGTGAATCGTCAGGTGAGACGCTTCCGGGCGGCGGGTAGGGGGTAGACCTTCCGCCTGCCGCGCCCGGCCCGCGCCGCCAGAAGCTCCCGGTAGAGTGATTCCATCGATTCGAGCATCCGCTCGCTTGAGAACGCGCCGGAACGCTGCTGCGCCGTCATGCCCATCCGGCGGCTCACGTCGTCGTTGTTGAGCAGGTAGAGAATTCGCTCGGCCATTTCGCCGGGGCGGTGGGGCGTTGCAAGATAGCCTGTCTCTCCGTCGACCACCACGTCGCCCACGCCGTCGACGTTGTTCGCGACGATGGGCTTGCCCGCGCTCATGGCCTCCTGAAACACTACGGGCAGCCCTTCCCACAGCGAACTGAGGGCCACGATGTCCAGGGCCGGCATGATCCGGTCGACGTCGTTTCTAAAGCCCAGCAGGAAGAACCGCCCTTGCAGGCCAAGCTCGCCCACCAGCCGTTCGCAGTCGGGCCGCAGCGAGCCGTCCCCGGCGACGAGGAACTGCACCTTCGGGTATTCTCTCGCCACTTCGGCTGCCGCCCGGATAAAGTCCAGGGGGTTCTTCTGCGCGTCGAGCCGCCCGATCATGCCCACCACCTTGCACCCGGGGTCAACCCCAAGTCCTGCCAGGACGCTCTCCCTGTCAACCGCGCGAGCAAACTTCTCCACGTTGATGCCGTTGTAGATCAGGGCGAACTTGTCTCGCGGGCAGATGCGCAGGTCAAGCCCCTTCTCGATGGTCGGCGCCGACACCGCGATCAGGCTCGTGGTGAAGCGGGCGCACAGCCGCTCCAGGGCGAGGTATACGGCTTTCATGCGAGGCGACATGCCCTCGCGCAGGCCCCAGCCGTGGACATGGTGTACGATGACCGGCGTGCGGGCGGTCAGGGCAGCCAGGCGCCCCACCACCCCCGCCACGGAAGAATGTGTGTGTACGACATCGTACCGACCCCGCACGATCACCGACCTCATCTGCCGAAGCGCCGCCAGGTTGCGCACCGGGTCGATCCGGTTTACCAGAGCGGGGATGATGAACGTAGGGATGCCGCGCTCGTAGGCCAGGTGCGTGAGGTCAGTCTCGCCCTCGGGCACGGGACCCACGGCCAGAGCGGCTTCGAAGTCCGGGTGCCTGCAAAGGTGCTCGGCGATGTCGAGCACGACGTTCGTATCCCCGCCCACGGTCAGACGGGTGATCGCCAGCAGAACCCTTGCCTTTTGCCTGTGCCTGTCCGTGCTATCGTGACCGCGCATGGCTGTATCCTTGCGTTGCGTGCTGAATTACGTCGGAAGTGGCGTTCGGCCCACCGAGGGCCTGCCAGATGGCCCTCTTCATGTCCGCGACTGTCTGGTCGAGGGGGCGGTCGGTGCACAGGGTGACCACAAGAGCGTTCTCGAACACCTGTTGGGCGGCCTGGGCGTGGCGCCTTCGCACGAACTCCTCCGGCTCCTCTTTGCCCCGGCTCCTGTTGCGCTCAAGCGCGACCTCAAGGGGGACGGTGAGCGTGATGACCAGGTCGGGCGGAGGGATATCGTCGTACAGGCGCTTTTCCAGGCGCGCCAGCAGGTAGCGCACCGGCGAGCGCCGGGAAACGTCGAAGGAGGCGAGCTGCGGGCTGTCGGTCGCGCCGGGCCTTGTCGAGGGGTACCGGTCGCACAGCACGATGGTGCCCCGCCCCGCTCGCGCCCTGGCCCGGGTGAGCAGAGAGCGCCGGTCGTAAGCCAGTAGGACCGAGCGTATGCCGAAGATGAGCGGGTAGGGCTTGCCCGGTTTGCCGGACGCGCCCGCCTCGCCCTCCGAGCGCTGCAGCTCCACGTTGCCCGAGCGGTAGGAAGGCAGGAGCGAGCGCAGCATTGGCACCAGCAGGTTGGGCGCGGCGCTCAGGGCCGTGGACTTCGGCTTGCCCGCGTGGATCTGTTCCACCGAAAAGTGCTCGCCGAGCCAGCCTTTTGCCTCCCCCAGTAGCGTAGATTTGCCCGTAGCCTCGGGGCCAACGAAGGCGATCACCGCGCCGCCCGACCGCAGCGCCATGCTCTTCCCCGAGCGCTTCATTCGACGCAGCACCAGGGCCGCGAACGTGCGCAGCCCCGCCAGTGAGCTGCCCACGGCGGCGCGCCGGGCGTAGGGGCGAAGCCGCCCTCGCAGCCGGTAGCCAAGCGCTATCCGGCGGAGGAGAGAGCCCCGGCCGCTCAGCGCCGAAACGCACCGAGAGAACAGCGCCGCGTCAATCGACGGCAACCACTCGCGCAGCAGCCCAAGCGACTTGCGGATTGAGCCGCCTTCGGTAAGCCAGGCGGCTTCCTCCTTCACCCGGCCCCAGTCGCGCATGAGCAGCAGCAACTCGACCAGTGCCGTGTGTTTGAGCATCATCCTGACGGTGAAGATGACAAGCTCGGCGCTCTTCGTCGGCACCCACACGCCCTCCTGCCTGTGCCTGTTCGCAAACAGCCTTTCGTTGAGCGGCAGCCGGTAGTTCTTGGCAAGGCTCTCGCCCGTGATGACGGCGTAGTAGGTGTGTACGTGGGCCAGCACGCCGGTCTGTTCGTCAAGCCCGTAGAAGTGCTCCATCTCGGGGAAGGCCTCGCCGTCGCCCATTTCGGCCTGCCGGAAACCGAGGCGGCGCATTATCGTGCCGAACGCGGCGGCCGACTCCGGGCGGAGCAGCAGGTCGATGTCTGTGCGGCCGTCCAGGCCGGCGGGCAGCGCCATGTTGCTCTTCCAGTGGCAGTAGGTCAGGTGGTGGGCGTCCAGCTCGTGGAACAGCCGCTCAAGTAGCTTTAGCATATGCTTTTACGATAGCTCCGGTGCGAGGTGTCTTACCAACCCGACGGCGCCGGGGGCGCTCTTGTGGGCGAGGATGGCCGCCGCTACTTCCCGCGCCAGCGCGCCGCACGTCTGCGGGTCGTCAGGGTTGTTGGCAACCAGCATGCGGCTCCTGAGGCGCTCGACCTCCGCCAGCCTGTCGAACACGCTGATGGCGTTCCTCACGTAACTCTCGGTCGAGGCGCCGTCTTTCGAGCGCATCTCCCGGGGCGGGTCCGCGCGGCCGTTAGTGCGCTTCACCAGGGTGTCCACCGACGACCTCACGTACACCACGAGGTCGGGCAGC
>DASTEB010000565.1:0-8292 GCA_035710025.1 Chloroflexia bacterium | reverse complement strand
GACCAGGTGGGCGACGCGCTCACCCGCGCCCAGCGCCGCATGACCGAGCAGTTCTACCTGCCGTTCTTGCCCTGGTGGGTGCCCACCCCCGGCCACCTCGACTTCCACGACGCGGTGCGCGAGCTAGACTCCGTGGTGTACAAGGTGATCGGCGAGCGGCGCGACAACGGCGGAGAGCACCACGACCTGCTCGACATGCTGCTCACCGCCCAGGACGCCGACACCGGCGCGAAGATGGACGACAAGCAGGTGCGCGACGAGGTGCTCACGCTGATGCTCGCCGGGCATGAGACCACGGCCAACGCGCTGACGTGGACCTGGTACCTCCTGTCGAAGAACCCCGGCCCGGCGCGCACGATGCGCGAGGAGCTGGACCGCGTGCTCGGCGGGCGCCTGCCAACAGTGGCCGACCTGCCCAGCCTGATCTACACGCGCATGGTGCTGGACGAGGCGATGCGCCTCTATCCGCCCGCCTATGCCATCAGCCGCCGGGCCCTCGAGGACGACGAGATCCAGGGCTACCACATCCCGGCCAACGCCACCGTGCTGATCAGCCCGTACGTGACGCACCACCTCCCAGCCTTCTGGGACAACCCCGAGGGCTTCGACCCGGAGCGATTCACTCCCGAGCACGAGAAGACGCGCCACCCCTACGCCTACTTCCCCTTCGGCGGCGGGCCGCGCCTGTGCATCGGCAACAACTTCGCGCTGATGGAAGGCGTACTGATCCTGGCAACCATCGGGCAGCGCTACCGGCTCGACCTTGTGCCGGGCCACCCTGTCGTGACGGAGCCGTTGATCACCCTGCGGGCCAGGTACGGCATGCGCATGACGCTGCACCCGGCGGCGGACGGCAGGTAAGCGAGGCAGCATTGTCACCCAGACCTGACGTTTCGGAGGAGCGCGTCCGGCAGATACTCGAGGCAGCGGGCGCGGTGTTCGCCCGCTCGGGCTTCAGCGATACGCGCATGGACGACATCGCAACGGCCGCGGGCCTGAGCAAGGGCGCGCTCTACCTCTACTTCCCCGGCAAGGAGGGCATCATCATGGCCCTTCTGCGCCACACGTTCGACCGCGAATTGGAGGGCATCGAGGCGGCGCTCGGGGGAGAGGGGACGGTGGTCGAGCGGCTGGTGGAGTACGTGCGCACGCAGTGCCGCGAGACCGCCCACCTGCGCGACCTGCTTCCCGTCACCTTCGAGTTCTACGCCACGGCCCTGCGAAACGGCGAATTGCGCTCCTTCTTCCACGAATATTTCGCCCGCTCGACCGGTCTGCTGAGCAGGCTCTTGCAGCAGGGCATCGACCGGGGCGAGTTGCGCCCGCACGATACGCATGCTGTGGCGACCCTGCTCACCGCGCAGTTCGAGGGGCTAGCGCTGCTGTGGCTGCTCGACCCCGACGCCATAGACCGCGCAAGCGTACACGAGCAGGGGCTGCGCGCCACGTTCGAAGGGCTGAAAGCCTAGCCGCCGGTACAAAGCAAGACAGGCCACTCCCCGGCGTGGGGGTGGCCTGTCGTGATTGCGGGCCGCGAGTTACTTGTTCGCGTTGGCGGAGTTCGAGTTGGCGTTGGCGGGCGGGGTGATGAACAGCACGACCCTGGCCGACTGGCCCGCAGCCACCACGACCACGTGCGCGCCCTGCTTCAGCTCGGTGCGAGCCGCATTCTTGGAGGAGGCCGCACCCTGGGGCACTTGCCGCGTATAGACTGTGGAGGTCGACACTTGCACGGTCGCCTGGGTCTGCGCCCCGGTTTTGAGCACTACCGTACCGCCCGACACCGAGCGCACCAGCCCGTAGACCAGCGTCTCGCCCCGCTGCTGCACCCACACCAGCCGGGCGGGGGTGAGCGCCTGGCCGGCGGTTTCGCGGGAGCCTGCGGCTGCGTTCGAGTTGCTTGCCGGGTCGTGCCGGTTAGCTGCACCCGCGGGCACGCTCTTGTCGTCGGGGTTAGCCTGGCCCGGGGATACCCCGCGGTTGCCGGCCGGCGGGGGCGCTGCCGAGCCGTTTCCGTTGCCGTTGTTGCCCGCGTTCGCGCTGCCCGACGAGGGCCTGGTGGTCGTCTTGTCGTCGCGTGGGTCGGTGGCGGGCTTTGCTTTGGTGGTGCCGTTGGCGATGGGCTTGAAGTCGGGGTTGACCAGCACGCGGTCGCCCGCGCGCAGGGCGCTCGCCGAGGCAAGGCCGCCCTTGAGCACGACCGTATACGAGTCGAGGCTGAGCCTGACTGTGCGGTTCTGGTCGGTGGTCACCGTGAGCACGCCGCCCTGCACCGATGTGACCGTGCCCGACACGCCCCCGAGCGCGCTTTTGGCGGCGGTATCCTTTTGCCCCTGTTTGGCCTGTGCGGGAGCGGCCCCGAATCCGAGCGCCGCGAGCGCCGGAATCGCCAGCAGCGCCAGCAAAGCCGCCGTAATGAATGCGGTCTTGCGCATCTTCCTGAACCTCCTCGCCCCGACGTTGGGGCAAGTGCGGGAGAGTCTATCCAGTACCACAATAAGCCCATATGCGGGCTGTCTACAACTATAACGAAGATATACCGATACGGTTGCTTGCGCAAGGCCTTTTCGCCAAAGTCGGGACCAAATACCTACCGCGCGCATACCCCACGATGCACGAGGAAGCCCCGCCCGCCGAACCCCCAGTCCTTGCGGGAATACAATTTGCTCTCTTACCCGTTGTCCTCCATTGTGCGTCATTCCCACACTTGATTCGTCGCGAGTGCCGGGAGTGCGGCCCTTGCCCGGCGAAACCGGGCGTAATCACTGCCGGTGTGGTTCCGCGCGCCGGCCGCACATATACCCAGGAGATTCCCAAAGGATGCGAAAGTACGGGCTTGTTTCCCTGATCCTGGCGCTTGGCCTGCTTTCGAGCGCCTGCGACGGCACGCGCGATGCCGTCCCGACCCCAACACTATCGGCGGAGCGTGACGCTACCCCTACGGCCGCGCCGGTCTCGCCCACACGCGTCACCGCTACCTCAACCGCCACCGGCGTGGGCGCGGCTCCCACGCCTAGCGCGCCGCTCGAGGCGGCGCCGCAGGCCGCAACCGCGACATCACCTGCCGCGCCCGACAGTGCGGCCCAGGAGAGAATCGACATGGAGCTTATTACGCTTGCCGGAAGCGGTGAGGTGGAAGGCGTGAGGCGACTGCTGGCCGAGGGGGCGAGCGTGCATGCCCGCGACGAGCGCGGCCGGACGGCGCTTGTGGCTGCCGCGTACGGCAACCATCTCGAAGTAGGGCGCCTGCTGATCGAGGCCGGGGCGGACGTGAACGCCAAGGACGATACGCAGCAGAGTGCATACTTAATTCCCACCGCCGAAGGTTACCTGGAGTTCCTACGTCTTACCTTGCAGTCCGGCGCCGACGTTCACAGCCTCGACAGCTACAACGGGACAGGGCTGATACGCGCAGCCGACCGCGGGCACGTAGAGATCGTCCGGGAGCTGCTAAAGACCGACATGGACGTGAACCACGTCAACAGGCTCGGCTGGACGGCGCTGCTCGAGGCGATAATCCTTGGCGATGGAGGCCCACGCCATACAGAGGTCGTGCGGCTGCTGGTCGAAGGCGGCGCCGACGTGAACCTGGCGGACGGAAACGGCGTAACGCCGCTGGCCCACGCCCGCCGGAACGGCTACGTCGAAATGATCAGGATCCTGGAACGCGCGGGGGCGCGCTAGGACCTCACCCGCAGGTTCCTACACAACGAAGACGGCTCCCCACATCGGGGAGCCGTCCGTGATTGTGCCGCGTTTCGAGAGCTAGGGCGTGGGCGTGGCCGCGGGGCGCGGAGTAGGGGTGGGGAAGAGGGTCTCGAAGTTGGTGATACCGGCGTCCTCGGCCACCTGGCGCAGGGGATCGTAGAACGAGTCGGTCACCGGCACGAGGTCGTCGATCGAGTAGAGGTCGAACATCAGGCGGCGGCCTTCGGTGGTTGTGGTCAGCTTGAGCAGGCCCGCCTGGATCTGCTTCACCATGTCGGCCGGCAGGTCCTTGCGCACCGAAACGGTGTCGTTGGGGATCTGCTGGGTCTCGCCGATGATGCGCACCTTCTGGTACACATCCTCGAAGCCCTTGGTGCGTACGATGAGCGAGCGGGCGTCGGTGGGCTGGCCGGTTGCCGGGTCAAGCGGGCCGCCGAACACGGCGCCGCCGGAGACCTGACCGTTGTATACGGCCGTCACGATCTTGTCGTGGCCGCCCGCGAACACCACGTTGCCGCTGCCGAAGAAGGCTTCCACGTTGGGCGGAGAGCCGGAGATAAGCCCGGCGTTCTTGAACGCCGCCACCGGGTAGAGGTAGCTCGAAGCCGAGGCGGGGTCACCGAAGGCGAACTTCTTGCCCCTGAAGTCGGCGATCGAGTTGATATTCTGGTCGGCTGTGATGAACACCGACGGATAGGTGAGCAGGCCCTTGCGCACGGTCGCCAGGATCACGTTGGCGCCGTACTTCTGGTTGGCCAGAGCGTAGGAGAACGGAGCGAGCCACGCCACGTCGACGTTGTTCGAGCCCATCGCTTCGATCACGGCAGCGTAGGAAGTAGGCACCGAGACCTTGAACTCGTAGCCGGTGACCTGGCCGAGCAGGCGGCCCAGAGGTTCGCCGTTGGCCAGTACACGGGTGCTGTTTTGCGACGGCACGAAGGCCATGTTGATCGGCTTTTCCTTCGAGCCGAGCTCACCCGCCTTCGGGGTGACGGGGGTCACGTTGGCGTTCTCGAGCACGCGCTGTCCGGCTTCCTTGTAGCGCCAGTCGTAGTAGTGCGCGCCGATGTTGCCCATCTGCACGCGCCATTCCTGGGCGAAGCTGGGCACATAGGTGAGCACGCGGCGCTCGAACAGCTGGATGAGCACGTCCTCCGGCTTGCCGCCGATGCGCACATTGGCCCAGTACGGCTCGGAGATGGCGAAGCCGGTGGTGTAGAACCACGGATCGGACAGCTTGGCCGTAGCGGACTGGCCGTCGGCGTTGAGCACGGGGCCGGTCTGGTTGAGGAATGTCCAGAAGACGTCGGCGATGTTGTGCTTGGTCTCGGCGTTGAAGTAGCCGTACTTCGCGCCGTACTTCTCGAACTCGGGGCCGCGCGACACGATGCCCGCCCGGTTGACCTTCTGAGCGATAGCCTTGCCGGTGGCGTCAAGCGCGGGGTGGTCGCCCAGCGGGTTGTTGGCGATGAGGGTGAAGGAAGCGTAGGTCGGGGCGTTGGAGTCGTCGGTGTCGGAGGCCAGCGGGATGTTGGCGGGCCAGCGGGTCTCGTAGCGGTTCTTGCCGGTCTGCATCTTGCCCGAGATAAGCTCGACGGTGAGCAGGCCGTTGGTCACGAAGAACGGGTCGTTGGGGTTAGCCTTGGGATCGTTGATCTCCATGCGGCTCTTGTCGAAGTACTGCACCTTGCGCGTGCCGCCCTCGCCCTCGGCGTACTTCTCCATTTGCGTCTCGCCCGGCGTGGGACCCCAGTACCACGAACGGACGACCTGCTGGTCTGCCACGAGCTTGTCGGTGCGGTTCCAGACGCGCTGGAAAGCCGGGTCGGCAAACTCGGCGGCAGCTGCAGGCGTAGTGCCGTAGACGGACAGCACGGGCAACGCGAAGCTCGCGAGCACGGCCACCGTCAGGACGCGTTTATACCTGGCCAAGTCATTGCTCCTTTCAGAAACATGGCTCCTCAGAAATATACCGCTGCTTGAGGGAAAGCCCCGGGCCGCCTCGCGAATGTTGGCGGACCGCGGATGATTATAGCACATCCGCACGCGGGACATCAGGGGTTGAAACAGCCCCAACAGTGGCGGCTCGAATGAGGCCGGATGCCGCCCGGAACCTATCTCTGGCGAAGCCGGTCTTCGCGCCCGGTGCGGGCCAGCCAGTCGAACACCGCGTAGGCGTAGCGGCGGTTGTCAAGCTCGGAGATGTCGGTGCCGTCGCTGCCCACCCCGGCGTTGAACCAGGTGTTGCGGTCGAACACTGCGGCCACCCGCCCGCGACCTACCTGGGCGAACATGGTGATGCCGTAGGTGTTGTCGGTGATCTGGCCGTTGGTCAGCGGTAGGCCGTCGCCCCGCACGAGGATCTGGGCGGGCGGGCCGAGCCGTTTGATGAGGCTCACTCCCTCGCCCTTGAACGAGTTGACCCCGGAGAGGAGGGGGTGCGTGGGCGTGACGAAGCGGGAGGCGTCCGCAGTGACTACCACGTAGTTGTCGTGCTGGATCTGCATGCCGTACTGCTCGATGAGCGAGTTGTCGCTGATCTCGCCGGCGCCCGGCTCGTTCGCCTTGCGGTTGGGGGAGAGGCCGAACCTGCTGTCCGACAGGGCGAGCACCGCCCCGCCCCATTCGACGTAGGCGTTAAGCGCGCCCGCCTCCCTCGCGGCGAACAGGCGGTTGTTCGAGCCGAGCACCACCAGGTCGTACAGCTTGAGGTGGTCCTCGCGCAGGGGGTTGACGACCGGGTCGAGGTCGTTTACCTGCTCGATGATGTGGCCCTGTTCGGCGAGGAGGTAGTCGGCAAGCTGCGAGTAGCCGTTGCGCCCGGTGTTGTACACCGAGATCATCTCGCTCTCGTGCGTGCCGGGCGGCACGTTTCCGGTGATAAACAGCACGCGCGTGATGGTGGGCCGGGCGGTGGCATCCTGTGTGGACGACGCCGCGATGAGCAGGATTACCCCGGCCGCGATGCCGAGGCAAAGCGCCGCTATTCCGGCTGTTCTCATGTCGTGCTCCCTTCTGACTGCGGCGGGCCGGGGAGGACGGCCGGCGCCCGCCGCTCGGGGATATCGGGACTACGGATAGAACGTGTTCACCACGATCTTACTGACCTGGCCCCGGGTGGCAGGGTTGTTTGGGCGGAAGTACGGGCGGTTCTGCGGGTCGCACGGCTCTCCCTCGCCGCCGCACACGTACCCCTGCATGATGTTCCGCTGCGCCAGGTTCTCTACCCACACGTAGAAGGTCGAGCCGGGCGGCACGTCGGCAAAGGTCTGCGTCGTGGGCGTCTGCGTGTACCCCGCTGCTATCGCCACTATCTTGGATATCTGCCCTCGGGTAGTGGGCATGTTGGGGCGGAAGTACGGGCGGTTCTGCGGGTCGCACGGCTCGCCCGCCCCGCCGCACGGGTAGCCCTCGACGATGCCGCGGCCCGCCATCCGCTCGACGTACTCCCAGAACGTCGAGCCGTAGGGCACGTCGGTGAAGGTCTGCTGCGTGGACGGCACCGGCTCGTTGAACCCGGCGGAAAGCGACACCACCTTCGATAGCTGCCCGCGGGTGATTCCTGCGTTGGGCCGGAAGTAGGGTCGGTTCTCTATGTCGCAAGGCTCACCGGGTCCGCCGCACGGGTAGCCGGAGATGATGCCCTGGCAGGCCAGCGTTTGAACAAATGGATAGAAGGTCTGGTTGGATGGAACGTCGATGAACTGAGGGCGGGCGGTGTACCGTTTTGTGCCTATGCCTGTGGCCCATACGTCATTTGACGTGCGCGCTGACACGGCGTAGTAATTCGGCCCGGAGGGAAGGGATTGCGTCCAAATAGATCCTGTCCAGTGCCACACGCCGTTGTAGTCCGCGGCCAGCCATACGTCATAGGGCCCGGTAGCCGACAGCGAATAGCCCTGGGTAGGGGCGCCCACGTGCTGGGTCCATGCAGTGCCGTTCCAGCGCAGGAGGCCTGTTTCGCTTGCAGCCCAGGCATTGTTCGGGTTGATACTAACTACCGCCCGTAAGGTGCCGGCACTGGGAGTGGACAACTGCTGCCACGTTGTACCGTTGTAATGGGCGATCAGTGTTGTGCCGCTGCCGCCGACGACCCAGATGTCCTGGGGGCTACTCGCGGAAACGCCATTGTAGGGGCCAAATTGGTGGGGCGGGGTCTCGTTGGCGCAGCCCGTCGGCGTGCAGCGCAGAATGATCGGAGCGCCGCCGAAGTAGCTGCCGCCCACGGCGACCGCCTCGCCCGGGCCGAGCGCCTCGATGTCGAACAGGTAGCGCAGTGTGCCGCCCTGCGGCGCCTCGTGGGGCGCCTGGCCCTGGTGTACCACACTCCAGTCGACCCCGTTCCAGTGCATCACGAAGTCGAACACGTTGCCCCCGAAGTCGCCGTGCGACCCTGCGGCCCACACGTCGGTGGCCGAGTAGACCGAGAGCGCCTTCAGGTTGTAGAACTCGAGCGACGGCGGCGGGGTGGGTACCGGATATGGCGTCAGGTGTACCCTGACCTCCCAATCCAGGCCGTTCCAGTACCGGATTGTGTCGGTGGTCACAGCCCACGCGGCGTTGTGCGACACGGCGGCGATGTCC